>JAQTTS010000081.1 GCA_028710655.1 Dehalococcoidales bacterium | reverse complement strand
TAAGCAGACCAAGAATACCCCTACCAACGAGGTAAGCGAGGCTAAGGCGCCTGGCAAGAAGGTTAAGCGGCAAAGCGTCGTCGTTAAGGTGGAGCCCATCGGCCTTGGTTGTCGGGTGGATTAGCTTGACTCCCCCTAACCACTTGGTAGAATATCCCCGATAGGCGCTATCGCAGCGTACCTAGGCAATAACCAACAGATTGGGGCGGATTGGCATGAGCGAGCAAACCAGGCTGACGGTAGCCGAGTACTTCGCCGGCATCGGTTTGGTGAGAATGGGCCTGGAGCCTTGCGGCTGGCAGGTGGTCTTCGCCAACGACATCAGCGAAAAAAAGCATCAGATGTACCAGGCGTTCTTTCCCGACGCCGACTCCCACTACCGGATAGGCGACGTCTTTAAACTCAACCCCGACGAGGTACCGCCGGCGACCCTAGCGACTTGCTCATTCCCTTGTATCGACCTATCGCTAGCTGGCAATATGGGTGGGATAAACGGCAAGCATTCCAGCGCCTTCTGGGGTTTTGTCCGGATCCTAAAAGCCCAAGGGGAGGCGTCTCCCCCGCTGGTGATGGTTGAGAATGTGCCTGGCTGGCTGCACTCAAACAAAGGGGTCGATTTTAGATTAACGGTGCAAGCCTTAAACGACTTAGGCTATGCTTGCGACGTCTTCACCATGGACGCTCTCCGGTTCACGCCTCAAAGCCGCTTGCGCGTTTTCCTCATCGGCGCTAAGGAACCGCCGTCCAGTCAAGACCCCCGCTCAATATTGGAGCGGCCCTCGTCGCTTCTGCCTGGCCGAGTCAAAGAGGCCCTGTTGGCCAATAGCGACTCGCGCTGGTTTGACAGCGGCGCGTCAGCACCGCCGCCGCTTCGCCAAGACGGCCTGGCCGAAATCGTCGAGCCGATGGAGGATACCGACGAAAGATGGTGGCCCAAAGAAGAGGTCAAGCGGCACTTGGCGATGATGGCCGAGTCTCACTACCAACGCGTTGCTGAGCTGATAGCCAAAGAGAAAATATCCTATCGCACCTTCTACCGGCGCATTAGGAACAGCCGCCAACGAGCCGAGGTTCGTTCAGACGAGATAGCCGGTTGTTTGCGTACCGCCATAGGGGGAAGCGGCCGCCAGTTTCTGATACGAGCGGGCCAGGGTTCGATAATGATGCGCACAATGACTCCCCGAGAATACGCTCGTCTGCAGGGAGTGCCCGACGACTACCCGATAACCGTTAACGGCGTCCAGGCGCTAACCGGATTCGGCGACGCGGTTTGCGTGCCGGTGATTACCTGGATTGCCCGCCAGGTACTAGGGCCGCTGGCGAGCCAGGAGCCGGCCATTTCCTTGAGAGCGGCAGAATGCCTGACAACCTAACGCCCGCCGACCGCCAGAAAGCGATGCGGGCGGTAAAGAGCAAAGGCACCAGCCTTGAGAGACGCCTATGGGCTATGCTGGCGGGAATGGGCCTGAGCGGTTGGAAGAGAGGCGATGACAGCTTAGAGGGCAAACCAGATGTAGTCTTTCCAGAACAACATCTGGCTATCTTTGTCGATGGTTGTTTTTGGCACAGTTGCCCCCATTGCCAACGCAAACTACCGGAGACCAACCACGACTATTGGGCCGGCAAGATTGCGGCCAACATCAAGCGAGACAAAGAGAATGCCGCTTTGCTGGCTGAGCATGGTTGGCGGGTGGTTCGGATATGGGAGCATGAACTAGGCGCTAAGGCGGATAAGCGCCAGGTCCGCGCCAGACTCCGGCAGGCCATCAACTCAGGGAGAACCGCGTCATGAATTCCTCTCTAACAGAGTTGCGCGACCAATGTCTTTGCATCTTGGATGAATGGCTGGAGTCGTGCACCAGAGGCCGCTCAATCTCCCGAAACACGGTGGCGGTGGGTATTGTGGTTTTGGACCACCTCCGGCGGCAGTGTCCGGTAACCAGGGGGGAAGTTACCTCCCAAGGCGGGGAGATTAGGGGAGCGCGAGCCGGCCTTGGAAACACGTTGGAGAAATACGGGATAAGCAGCAGCTACCTTAAGGAAGTGACCACGCGGCAAGCGCCGCAGGACGGCCAGCGGCTCTTTGAGAGCCTGGAGTGGGGAGGCCTTTTCGCCGGCCTATCGGCCAAAGACAGAGACGCCCTTCTATGCCAGCTAATCGACCGGTTGGCCGAGATAGCCAAGGAGTGGCTGCGCCGTCAGAGCCTGAAGCTGGACCTAAACCGCGCCGAATCGCCGTTGGCTTGGATTCACGTTATCCTCGAGAAGGCCAAGGGTCGCTCAGGGGGAATAGTCGAACAGCACCTGGTGGGGGCTAAGCTGGAGCGCCGGTTTGCCTCTATTCCCATTCCCAATTACCCCGCCCACGCCGCCGACGTGCAGACTGAGCGAGCAGGGGACTTTGCTATTCAAGACACCGTTTATCACGTCACCGCTACTCCTGGTCGAGGGGTAATTCAGAAATGCGCCGCCAATATTAGGCAGGGACAGCGGCCGGTGCTCCTGGTGCCTCAGGAGGAGGAGTATAAGGCCAGCGCCTTGGCTGAGGATGAAGGCATCGGCGCTCAGGTAAGCATTATCTCGATAGAGGATTTCCTGGCCCTCAATATCATCGAGTTTTCGCTGGACGCCGGTAGGGACTTCTTCTCCCTGCTTCAGGAGATCGTCGCCATCTACAACCGACGGCTTCAGGAGGTAGAAACCGACCTCTCGTTGCAGATAGACCTGCAGTAAGACTCACCGCTTGACTGGTTATCAGCCGGCATGATATAACCTAGATAGGCCGTGGCGACAACGTCTCCGGCCAGTTAGGTTCGACAGAAGCACTGAGGGACCTCTTTTGAGGGGTCCCTTTTTTGTTTTAGAAGTATGAAACGCCCAGTTTGTCCCATCTGCTACAACAAGGTTAAGGACAATCGCTACTTATGGGATTTTGAGCGTAAGGCTTTGGTTCACCAGAGCTGCTACAAACTCAATCAGAAAATCAAAGACGTCTTAGTCACAGTTGAGCCGCTTCGGCTTTATAGTAAGGCCGTTGAGCCCAACACCAGAAAGGGGGGGTGATTTATGAATGGCAAACGTACTTTACAACTCATTTAAGTCCGGCCTGATGGAGGGCACGTTCGACTTGGACACCGGCGGCAATACGCTGAAAGTTGTCTTAGTCACCAGCACCTACTCGCCTGATATCGACACGCACACTCAGTACAGCCACATCACCAACCAGGTGACGGGCGACGGCTATACTGCCGGCGGGGCGACGTTAGGCTCTCAGGCGGTAACCACCGATACGGTAAACGACAGAGGCAAGTTTGACGCCGCTGATGTCACTTGGTCCAACTCGACGCTGACCGCCAGAGGGGCGGTTATCTACAAGTACATCGACGACGGGGGCAGTCCTGACGCCACCTCGCCGTTGATTGGCTACTGGGATTTTACTGAGGACAAGGTGTCGTCTAACGGCGACTTCACTATTCAATGGAACGCCGACGGGATTATCTTGCTCGGCAGTAGCTAAGTTTTTTTGTAGAAGGGGCCTTGGGGCCGGTGTGCCCTGAGGCCCTGGTAACATACATATGGCAAGAACAGAAATAACCGCCGCCAGAAGAGAGACATCCAAGACTTTTCGCAATGACGACGGATCGTCCACACTTGAGGCCCATTGTGCCCCCATTCACTACAAGGAAGACTATCAGAACCCCTCAGAGTCTTGGAAAGATATCGACCTCAAGCATGTGGTCGAGCATCCTGCCTACTTCGAGTACGACCGGCTCCCCTCGATAGTCCGAGTCCTCAAGGACAGGCTCGGTTATGAGATGATTTCACGCCAGACAGGCCACCGCTACTTGGTGGAACTAGACAGGATGGGGAATCGGGAGGCCCAGAAGCGGGCTATTGCTCTCGAGTTTCAGGAGGAAGATGGATTTCTAAAACCAAACGTTAGAGACTTTCAGGGATTGCCGGTGGACTTTGAGTTTCAGGTAATGGCCTTCCAAGTTAGGCTCTGGAAAAACCTCAAGACCGATAAGGCCCCCAGAAACTTCCGGTGGCGGATTACTGAGGACAATCATAGTGAAGGGCTAGGTTCGCTTAGGTTTAAGGAAAAACCGGAGGCTCTTGACGAGGATGGTAAGCCGGTGGAGGTCCAGACCGGCAAAACCAAGCTAGACGATAGGTCGTTCCTGTGGGAGGAAACAGCGGCTAAGGAAGCCTCAAGAATTGACACTGATGTTAGCTATTACTCTGGGGCAGGCGATGGATGGATCAAGAATCATGGTAGCTGGAACGACTGGGATAGTATACATGACGCGTCGAGCGGATCTGATCTTGACTATACCTCACAATACGTCACGATAGATACTCGAGAGTCCGGTACTGGTCTGTGGATTGTCAGGGCATTTTTCCCTATCGATACCTCACAGCTTCCAGACAGTGCCCAGATCACCTCTGCTTCCTTTGTACTGAGGTATTCGTCAGGTTCCGATATTGGTGATGATTGGCAAGCAGGGGTTGTGCAAACTTCTCAAGCATCGACGTCACAACTATCCCTTAGTGATTATGATCAGTGCGGAGCAGTCAACAATCCGACAGAGGGAGCCCCCAGGGTCGGGGTGGGTAGCTATCTCACCTTTAATCTGAATGCAACTGGGAGGTCTTGGATCTCCAAAACCGGCTACACAAAGCTCGGTGTCAGGACTCTGCTGGATCTTGATGACATTGATCCAGACGACCCTGATTCGAGAGAAGGTGCTGTTAATGTCTCCTCTTCGGAGACCTCGGGTACAATCTACGATCCAAAACTAACAGTAACATACACACTGTCTGTGTCTACCAGTCCATCTGCTCAGTGTGTCACAACTACTCAATTGTCCCCGACTGTGATAGCGGTCAAGAATGCGATGTCTGCTCCTTCCGCCCAAACCGCTACCTTGAGCCAACCGTCCCCGACCGTCTCGACCGAGCAGAATGTTACCATCTCTCCCGCCGCTTTGTCTCTTACCGCCAGTCAGCCCTCCCCTACCATCATCACCTACTCCGGCGAGGGCTCCGGCACCCAAGAGGACCCCTTCCTGATCACTTCTTGGGCCCAACTGGCCGAAGTCAACGACTACCCGTTTGCTTACTGGAAGCTTACCGCCGACCTCGACGAGAACTCGACTGGCTATGATACCTACGCCTCGAGCAGCGCCAACAGCGGCCAGGGGTGGCTGCCGATTGGCGACAATACCTCCCCCTTCACGGGCGGCTTCGACGGCAACGGCCACACCATTAGCGGCCTCTACATCAACAGGGACAGCGACTATCAGGGGCTGTTCGGCAAACTTAGCGGGGCTACCGTTATCAGTCTTGGGTTAGTTGATTGCGCCATTACCAGCGCCAATGACTCAATCGGTGCCCTGGTGGGAACGAGCAACAACTCGACGATCACCAACTGCTACGCCACCGGAACAGTTAGCGGCGGGGACTACAACGTCGGCGGCTTGGTTGGCTATCACTCCGGCGGCTCAACGATGTCCGGCTGTTATGCGGTGGTTAGCGTTAGCGGCTCTTACGACTTTGTCGGCGGTTTAGTCGGTTATAACGACGGCTCGACTATCACCAACTGCTACGCCACGGGAAGCGTGGCCGGCACTCACTACTATACCGGCGGCTTGGTGGGCCGCACTAACGATGGCCAGATTACCAAGTGCTACTCGACCGGCAAGGTAACGACCGTCGGCGGCAACTTTTACGGCGGCTTTTGCGGCTACGTTATTTCCAGCACCACCCAAGACAACTTTTGGGATACCCAGACTTCCGAGCAAGCAACTTCGGCTGGCGCAACCGGTAAGACTACCGCCGAGATGAAGGATATTGACACCTACACTAACCTTGCCACCGAGGGCTTAACCGAGGCTTGGGATATGGTGAATGTGGCGGCCTATATTGACGAGACATGGTATATCGATGATAGCTACAGCTACCCTAAGCTTGGTTGGGAGCCGCTCCTGGTGGAGCCGACCGTCTTAGTCTCCCCCACCGATACCAGCTCCGGCGACCCGACCGCCTACTTTGTTTGGGAGATCCCTAACTTTATTACCGGCCGCAACATCAGCTTCCAGCTCCAAATCGACCGGACCGACAACACCTTTGGTGATATCGAGGTGGCCAAAGACAGCCGAGAGGATAACGGCTTTCAGTATTGGGACGGGGCCGATTGGCAGAGCTTTGGCGAGGAGGGAGTTTCCAACGCCTACATCGGCAACCAGGCCCGAATTCAGATTACCTTGCCGACCGAGGGGATCAAGTATTGGCGAGTCAGGGGCTACTCGTAACCAAGCGGCGTGTTAAAATAGAACTATGGCAGACAAGAAGATTACCCAACTAGATGCTCTCACCTCAGCGGCCAGCACCGATATCCTGCCCATCGTTGACGACCCGGGCGGAGCGCCACAGACGAAGAAGATAACCCTTGGCAACGTGGTTAGCAGTCTCAAGGCAACAGGGGCCGAAATCGACGCTGGCACCGACGACGCCAAAATCGTTACTCCCAAGGCGATAGCGGATAGCAAGGTTGTTACCGAGGATGGCACGCAAACCCTGACCAATAAAATCATCACAATGGGCGACTCAATGCCCTCAACTAACGTGAGGTGTATAGTTGGTGATTTGGATGGGAATATAAACCTTGATGGAAACGGAAAAACCATAGTCTTCACAACCAAGGAAGATGATCCAGGTTCCAATTACAGTACTTCCACTGGACAATTTAGTGTTCCTATAACTGGGCTTTATCTTGTTACCGTGTTGTTGCGTTTGAATGATTTTACGGCAGGAGATATCCTGATATTCAAAATAATGGGGACAAGTCAACCTTACATTATAAATGACGAAGCAAAAGCCAGAGGTTATTCTATATATTTCTCGCAGATAGTTAAAGCCGATTATGGGAGTAGTCTATATGTATTTGCGGCAAATAGTACAGCGGATAGGGGCTATATAAGAGATGTATCTTTTGGGTATAATCAGATGGGTATTCATCTATTAAGCACCTAGCCTACCTATAACCCCAGCTTGAGGGGGAGTCTCATTGAGGAAACCGAAACTCCATCTCCGATTGCTTCCCCAAGACAAGCCGAACCAACCTTGCCGTCTCGAAGATGGCTTCGGTCTTCTCCAGAAGCAACTGGATGAAGATAACCTGAAGGGCGGGCAGTGGGAGCATTTGCTCAAGGTCCCTGATTACCTCTTGCTTCTCTTTGTCTCGGTGATACTCGTATGCGTTTAGCCAGGTAGATAATGCCTGTTCTGAGTTGATGACCAGATCGTTGATCCGTATCGACCAGGCAGACTGCATCCTCTTTCCGCTATAGGTTCGTCTGTGGTAGCCAAGCATGGCCCGAAAGTGGGGATGATCGAGGCTTTTCGCTAGAAGGTTGTTGACATGGTAGAAGCTGGTCGGCTCTTTGTGGAGTAGTAAGGGGCGGGCCGTGTGCAGAAATACGCGGACATCGTCCCAGAGCGGCACCTGCGAGGTTACGGTTCCCCCAGAGTCCCGATCCCACTTGATGTTGAGAGAGCAGTTAGCCTCATTATTTAGCAGACGGCAGGCAAAAAGATCTTCGGCATATCGCAGGTAGTCTTCGAGTAGTCTCCATTCCTCATCCGAGAACTCGCCAGATATACAGATACTCTCGCCGGTTTGTTTGCAGTTCATAGTCAGCTTGAAAGGATGAACCACTGGAGTCAACCCCCAAGCTTTAGCCCGCTCAGCAGTCCAAGAGCATAGCTGATGATTCCGGTGATCACCCCCACCAGTATCTCGTCTTTATTTCTTCTCCAAAAGGTGCTCGATTCCTCTGATTGCTCCAGAATGGTTATCCCGAGGCTAGTAAGATATCGACTACCGGCATCGCCACCGAGAGTGCCCTTGACCAACCCCGACTCAAGCAGGTACTGGTCAGCCATGTCAAACTCGGACTCCGGGATCCGGAGACTCTCTCGGATCTCACCACGCTTGACCGTCCTATCGCCAGTCTGAGACACCTTGCTCAAGTGCCTTAGTATGGCCAGTGAGTTGTCAGTGATTTTGCCCATCTGAGAACTCTGCTATCCCAGCTTTCTAATGGCATCCACGATAGACTTGGTATTCCATCCCACCATCTCATCGGCGGCATCCTGAACAACGCTGGATACTTGCGTATTACCCCAGGGCTTGACTCCGATGATAGGCTTTGCGTTCTCGAAACCCTCTTGGGCAAGCTTAATCTCTTTCTTAATCCACTTGCTGTAGGTGGAGTACTTGCCAGCCATGATTAGCACAACATGGCAACCGGACATGTGGTTCTGGATAGCCTGCTCCAGTTCGGAGACGGTGCCATCCGTGTGGATGGGGTCATCTTTGGGCACAGAGTGGTTATGGTAGGAGAAGTCATCGGCGTTGTTCAGCAGATTACACAACTTCTCGTAAGCGTCGGTGTAGGTCCACGAGTGGCTGATGAAGAGGTTGTAGGTCTTGGCCATGA
>JAQTTS010000080.1 GCA_028710655.1 Dehalococcoidales bacterium | reverse complement strand
TATTCCGCCGGAAGGAACGACCAGTGACCGGGTGAGGGTTCTTGCTACAGTAACCCCTGGTGGGCCTTTGGCGACAGCTCCCGAACTTCTGTTTGAGAAGAAAAGCCTTGTCCCAGCTCTGCAGCAACTGATTTCTGCCCGAGCATGAGGTTGCCGCCCGATGCCATCCTGTGGTATGCTATTGTGGTCGCAATTACTACAATGGTTACTGATACCACGTCACCATACAAGGGCATTGCTCCGAGAGCCTACGGCGATCCCGTGGGCATACGATTCCTGACTGCCCTGGAAGGAGCGGGCGTTGACCCGTTCGACATGACACAGGCCGCTAGCCAGGGAGTTCGCCTCGGCCTGACCCCAAGGCATATCATAACACTTCTACATCGCTTGACGGCGGCTGGCCGACTCACGCGCATCAAGAGGGGACTGTATGCGATTAATGACTCGGTGACCAGAACGCCCCGGGCGCATGCCTTCGCTATCGGCACAGCTCTGGTGACTCCGTCAGCGGTGAGCCATTGGTCGGCCCTTCAACACTGGGGCCTTACCGAACAGGTTCCCACCACCATCACTATCTCATCGCCGACGCGGACCTATCCCCCGGCAGGCCACAATCAGAAGGCCAGCGACCACACTGCATGGATCGTTGCTGGGATACATTACGAAGTTATTGCCGTTACCAGGGAGCGTTTCTTCGGCATCACGCAGCTCTGGGTCAACGAGCGCAACCAGGCCCCCATCTTCGACCGGGAGCGCGCGTTGCTCGATGCGTTCCACCATTTCCACATCTTCGGCTCACTCTCGGTGGCAATGGAGATACTCGACAAGCACCTTGTTGATATCGACTCGAACCGCTTGATCCAGTATGCGTTGCAGCTTAGGGTAACTGCTGTGATGAAGCGCGTCGGATGGGCGCTCGACCATTTCCACGTATCGCCAAACATCCTGGAGCCTCTCCAGGCCTACCCGGCCAAGGGTGAATCTCCGCTAGACCCCGGCAGGCCGGCCCGCGGTCGCCATAACCTCAAGTGGAACGTTATTGAGAACCTCCATGACAGTCAGTGATACTTCTCGACCTCTCCGACCATTGCGCCTGCGCATTGCGGAAGCAGCGCGCGTTGCCCATAAGCCCCAGTACGTCTTGGAAAAGGACTACGCCCTCAGCTACCTGTTAGCCGGCATCGCCAGTGTACCCTCGCTCGCCGAATCTCTGGTATTCAAAGGTGGGACCTGCCTGCGCAAGGCCTACTTTCCCGGCTACCGGTTCTCCGAAGATCTGGACTTCACATCGCGGAAGCCGTGGGCAGGCGATGACCTGCTGCGTGTCCTCGGAAGCGCCACCGAACAGATGAAGATGTGGCTGTTGGCTTTCGGCCCATTCGGGGTCACTGTTGCCGAAGATCACCAGCGCGAGCCCCATCCGCGAGGACAGTGCATGTTTAGTGTGCGAGTCCAGTTTCCCTGGATGCGCAGCCCGGACTGTACCTTAAAAGTAGAAGTATCGGCCCAGGAACCCATCCTAGCTGGATGGGTTGAACGCCGTCTCCTCCATGAGTTCGAAGGGGAATCCTTGGATATAACCATGTCGGTTTACAGCTTGGAAGAGATCGTTGCGGAAAAACTGCGTGCGTTTCTCCAATCCAGGCAGCACCTCCGGGATCGTGGATGGCTCCGCAACCGGCCACGCGACTTATACGATCTGTGCTATCTGCGGAGGCAATCGGACTTACCGATAGACTGGAGAAGCGTCGGACGGATACTGCCGGGCAAAGCCCAGGCGTGCGGGGTCACCTATGCAGGTCAGCAGGATTTCCTCGATGAACAGGTTCTGGCCGGAATCAAGCGTGACTGGCAAGCGCAACTCTCCAACTTCGTGGCCGACCCCCCGTCCTTCGAGGATTGCATCGTGGGGCTGAAAGCCATTCTTCAGGAGGTTTTCATCTTCCAACAGTGAAAGGAATACCGCACATGCCTGTCACCCGCTCTTGGATAAGATCATCTTCGGTGGCCGTCCTACGCCCCCCGCGACTTCTCTTTGAAATTAGCGACGATATTGGCACTACTGAGGGTGCTAGCTGAGGGAGGTCTTAGACCAATCGGAGTCCACGTGTAGCTTGAAGGTGTCAGACTTCGGGGCACCGTTCTCAGGGTACACTGTGACTCTTATCTTGTAATCCCCTTGGCAAAAGGCATCCTGGGCTCGTGTAGCGGGTGGCATAGCGAACACTTCGTTGGTCCCCGCCCATACGGCTAAATGTCCCCAAGCATTGGCCGCGTGCCAAGAAGACCGGGTTGTATTCGTAACACTTGTATCGTCAATTACGATAGCTAGAGCGGCAGTACCTCCTCTCGGGGGAATTGTATGTCTGTCTTCGCGCCTGGGGGCAACCCACGTTAGAGCCTTTGTCTCTGAGGATGGGGCTGGACAGCTTTGCCCGTTCTTCTGTGGTCTGCTCAACACTGTGAGTTCGGCGGTGCAGTTTCTTGCAGGTGCGAAACCGGAATTCTTAACGGGTAACCTAAGATAATGCCACGTGACTCCTCTCCTATCAACAACCTGAAGGGAGTCCTTCCATTGGCCTTTCTTATCGCATGCTACAAGGGAAACGTTTACGAAATAGTCATAAAAGGCGATTGCGGACACAGGCCATGCGCCTAAGAAGGCAGCAACATATATTGGCTCAGTGGAGTGATACAGAGCTGCGACGACGAGACCGAGAATAGGCGATAAGATTCCAATTACGACAAAAAGCCAGAATCTTTCAGCGAAATCCACCTCTCGGCAGATTATACAATGAATTGGTGTCCGTAAGATGGAATTCCAGTTAACCAGCCAGATAGGTAATGTGACTACCAACAGCTGAATTCAGAAACTAACAATGTTCAAGGAAGAGGATGCCTGAAGCTAATGTTAGGTAATAACATCACCTGGCTGGTGGGCCACATTGGACAGTTCCCGAACTGCGGCTTGAGCAGAAGAACCTCATCCCGGCTCTGCAGGCTTTGGTTGCCCGGAACCTCGGTTCGAGTCTCGCAGGCTAGGCTATGCTTCCTGCGAGTCAAGTTCGTGAATTGCGGGCGGCACCCGCCCTTTTCCAGAAAGCCCTGACCAGATGCAGCAAGCCACCCGTTATGAAGACGGCACAAAGAATGAGGTAAGGAATCGTGTAGTAGCCGGGCCAGCCATGAGCGGATAGGACGTTGACCGCAGTCGTTGTTCCGAGGAGCAACACCAGCAGGCCACCGGGGAGAGGGAACCACCATGCCGCCAGGGAGACGCCGAAGAGTACGGGGAAGAGAAGGATGGACATTCCTTGAAAGACTCCGACCGGAATAGATGACGGTGCTAGCTTTGCCGAACCGACAAGTGCTAACCCTTAGAGGACAGAGATTACTGGCGGCACCATAGTCATGAGCCGGGCCATCCACACCAGTGCCCCTCTGTTGCGCCTTCTACTGCTTGCAGCATTCTTTTCCATCAGTCGCTGACACCGCGGATGTCAAAGACAGTCCTAGCCTCTGCTGGCACCGATACCCACTCGTCGGAAGTCTTACCGCTGTACCTGAAGTATTCCGTGTAAGGGTCGGACTTCCCGAACGCAAATCCTATCGCGGACCCCCTGTCGGTCCTGTTCCGTAGCGTAACCTCGACCTGCGCCGCCGTGCTCGACCGTATCATGACCGGCACGTTGAACCTTTCGATTGTCCTGCTTTGATGTGTCAGTATCGGCCACAACCTGGTCGGCGGTTCAGCAATCTGAAGTGGCACAACATCAGATTTCGGGCTAAGTCGCAGGATATCCCAGGAGAATGCATTCTTCTGCCAGAGTATGAGGTTAGCGCGATAGGGAAGCTCGGGGTGCTTCTGGTAAACCAGGCCGCGAATGGTGATCTTCAGCGTTGTGCCGTATTCGGTTTCGACCAGTTCTGTCGTGTAATCCTGGGTAAGGCCGACATTCGACGCGTAGTAGCGGTGACCCAGCAATGCTCCATAGGGGTTCCCGTCACGCGTCGGTGCCGGCACGTACAGCACGACTTCCTCGAGGTTTTCCGATGAGCCGACGGTCACCTGATAGTAGTAGCTGTTCGGGCTCAGCGCCGCGTAGGAACATCCCAGCACGGTCAGTGCCAAGACGGTGATCGCCACAACCGAATAGAGCATTTTCCTGGGCGACCGCAGCGCCGGGCCGAGCGCCCCCAGAAGAAAGAGGCTGAACCCGCCTGCGAAGAATGCAGCGAAGTACTGTATCGGAACGAACAGGTTCGTCGTGCCGCCATGCCAGATCAGCGCCCCGCCGAACGAGCTTCCGGCAAGAAGGAGAAAACCGCAGATGAGCCCGAGTCGCCACGAGCTGAAGTAGCCGAGGGCGAACGCCGCCAGAGGAAGGAGGGCAAAGAAGATGCTGTGGATGCCGGAAGCTAAGAAGGCATCGGCAAATCCGAAGACCAGGGCCAACGGCGGAAAGAGTAGTCTTTTCATTCATCACCTGCTTGTTCAATGTAGCACCCGGTAGCCGGTCTGAGAAGGCCCAGAGGGGGCCCATGTATGGGTAGAGACAGAGATGTATAATCCCGCTGAGGGAACTTAGCAGGGGAGGCGAATCGAGATTGTCAGCGTGGTAACTCATCTTGGCATCCGCTCAACCACAGATAATGGAGAAGCGAGCCTACGACGGGCGAAACGCCTGGAGTGGGTCTTCATAGCGGTTCGATGGCTTTACGTACCGGCCATCTTCGTCATGGCGGCACTGCATAACCCCAGTTCTCCCCTCGTCATGCATGTTCTGGGAGCGGCAATGGCCGTGGCCAATATTGCTGCCTGCCTGTTGAACTGGAAGGCGTCCACCCGACGAGCACAGACGGCGCTCGGCATAGCAATGCTATCTGTCGATGCCCTTCTCGGCTGGGGTGTCATCCTCCTTTTTGTTGGCGATTTCTACACGTCTGCGTATGCTGCGTTTGCCCTGGTCATCATGGAGGGTGCCGTCCGCTTTTCACTCGCAGGGAGTCTGGCAATGGGCGCGTTGTTCGTAATTGGCCTGTCCGGGGCGTGGCTATATCGCGCCGCCGCTCTTGATGTGCGCTTCAGCGTGTCAGGATATGTGTTCTGGACCGTGATCATGTCTCTCATCGCACTGGCCGTTGGCTTCGTGGTCCGGGAAGGACGAAAACAACAGGAACTGGCTCAACGACTTGCCGGGGAGAAGACATTGTTGTTGGAGAGAAAGCGCATATCTCAGGAGCTTCACGATGGTGTACTCAAGAGCCTGCACGGCCTCGCACTGGAGGCGCATGTATTGCAACGAGAACAAGGCGCAAGTGCCACCGTCCTGCAGAAGGCTCAGTACATCGAGCAAATTTGTCAGCAAACCAGCCGGGAGATCAAGGAGTTGGTATTCGACCTCCGCGGTGAGGAAGAGACCGACTGCATCGGCGCCAGGTTGTCCGGGATGCTGGGTCAGTGGAGCAGTGCCACCGGCACCACCGGAGAGTTCGCCCTATCGGGTACTGATTCTTTGGTTCCGGCCAAGGTGGCTCACGACCTCTGTCGGGTTCTCGGAGAGGCATTGACCAACGTTCAGCGGCATTCAGGCGCTTCCCACGTGAACGTGTCGCTTGCCATCCGGCCCCAGGAGTTGAGCCTCGTGATCCAAGATGATGGCCGTGGGATTGGCTTTCGCGTTGAAGATATCTACTCGCTCCCAGGGCAGGGGAAACTCGGCTTGGCATTCATGAAGGAACGCGTCGAATCGGAGGGCGGCAGGTTCCGTCTGGAGAGCGATTCGCATGGCACCAGTATCCATGCGGCCATTCCTCTCAATGCAGGAGTACAAGGTTGAGCCAGTTGCGCGTATTCATCGTGGACGACAACTTCGTAGTGCGAAGAGGTCTCCGCAACCTTCTGGAGGGCGAGGCGGACATCGCTGTAGTCGGAGAGGCCTCTACCGGTACAGAGGTCATCCGACAGGTGCAGGACACGTCGGCAGACGTCGTTCTCATGGATGTTCGCATGCCCGGCATGGATGGAGTCACGTCCACTTCTGAGGTATTGCGCGTCAGTCCGGCATCCAGGGTCGTGATGCTCTCGGTCGTTGACGACCCAACAACCGTCGCCGGGGCAATACTGGCCGGGGCCAGGGCTTACCTGGTGTACGGCCAGTTCACCCCTGAGAGCCTCCTGGAGGCCATACGAACCGTCATGTCGACTGACGGCGTGGTCACCCCTTCTGTATCCCCCTCACTGATCGCTCTCCTGAAAGGTACTGTGTCAACTTTCGGGCCTGACAAGCAGGCTTCGGGGAATGATGTGCTGACGGTTCGGGAGACGGAGGTCCTGAAGTTCATCGTGGCTGGGAGGGCTAACCCGGAGATAGCGCGTGATCTGGGGATAGAAGAGAAGACTGTCAAGAACCACATCAACAGCATCTATGCCAAGCTGCAAATACAGAGCCGCGAAGAAGCGATCCATTATGTGCTCAGGAATAGCCTTAGAGGGCAATAGAAAGACCAGTCGTCAGAAGTGCAAGGACCCAGGCTGGCGATTATTCCAAGCTGATGAGTGGTCGTGTTATTACCGTAATAAGTGGAGAAGGGGGTTACTGAAAACAGAACTACTGGCTTGGAATTCGCCCTCGCATAAGCACAGTTCGAATACAGAATGGCCCGCCATTCTGTATAGTATCGAGAACTTTTCGGCTGTCTTTCCCGCTCGTCCTAGCGCGGAGAAAAGATTTCCGTTCGAATTCCGCGCGGTGGTTGTGCCCTTTGCAGTCAGGCGTGGGCCTTTGAGCAAGAGTGCCGAGCCCGTCCCCGCGCCTTTAATGATATGTCCAGATCAAGAGCACTTGCGACTTTGAAAAACGTTTTGAGGGTGGTATCGGAATCGCCCTTCTCCAGCCTGGAGATGGCTGGCTGTTTGGCCCCTATTAGCTCAACAAGAGGCCAAGTGGTTGATCTTACCCATTTCTCGATTGAACCCGTGCCGGGTGTGAATGTCACGATTCACGGCAATTGGAGGTACGCCAGCTTGTTAGCGACGCTTGTCAGTAGACCTTTATTGTATGGAGATGAACCTGGATGGTACACAGCGATGATTCCCAGGTCAGATGTTGTGTCATCCAATTTCCATCTCTCTACTGTGGGACGTTTGGTCCGTCTTCCTACGGACAACAGTTGCTTTCCTGTGATGTCCTCGATAACCGGTCGTATATAGCGCCAGTTTGTCGATCCCAATACCAGGATTCTTCTGGGGTTCAGTATCTCAAGCTCATGGCGCAGAATATGTGCGGGACATTTGCGGAGCATTGATGGGTAAGGGTTTTGGTTTGGCGTGTCGGGGGGATTGCATTTGATTGCCTGTGCCCAGGCGATCTTGTTTTTCAATATGTCGCTTAAAATGAGAGGCCTGTCTTCATTTGTTGACCGTATCTTGAGCAGAACACTGGCCCAGTATGCAGCATAGTAATATATTCCTTGTTTGTTCCCGTCCCTGATTCCGTCGGCGGCGTCCCTGACGTAATGATATTCGCTTTCAAAACATACAGGGTCCACGTTAATTCGGTTGTTGATGGCGACTATCGCCAGCCTCGTCGTATCATAACCAGGGCCAACATAGGGCTGAATAATGCCGCCGTATTTGCCTCGCCTGAGAGGAGGGTATGGCCAGCAGTCATTTCTGTTGCGGCAGCTGCGATGCAAGGACAGCTTACGGTTTTGGTACCCCGTTAGACCGATACCCTTATAAACCTTCAGGAATTCCCGCTCGTAGTCCATCTACTTCCTGTTTTCGATGCAGCATCTCGTGGCCGTATATCGTATATAGTGATGTTTCCATTACTATTTGCCTGCACATCTAACCGTGCTGCCCTTGTTGCCGCAGCGCCGCCAGCATGATTCCGGCGTTGGCTGTGTTGCCACCAACGCGGCTCTTTTTGCTGATGTATTCCTCCAGGATGCCAAGGACTGCTACGTCCGAAACGTAGCGGAACAGGCCAGTTGCCCAAGCTGTAGACTGCGGGTTGATGGGATTCTTGTGGTATTTCCAGAAAGGTATTTTGAACTTGAGCATGTCGTCGAGGACGCTGCCTTTATCGCCATATACCCAGGTCTCTTTTCCGGGGTCATCGACCACATCTTTGATGATGTAGGCGCCGACAAGTACACGCTCGTGTAATCCAGGAGGCTCCGTAGTGAGCAAGGCAATTTTACCTTCTCGGGCAGACAGTATTCGCCGGGCTTTAGACATGTTATTTCCGTCGAGGTCCCAACCGGCAGCGAAGCTACAGTCTGTTAGTGCCCTTGACTCATAGCAGCATTCGACAGGCACCGGGTCAATACCGACGTACTTTCTACATTCTGCTGACCAGCACCAAGGTCTTCCCCATTGTTTGTTGTATTGATAAGCTTGTTCGCTGCATACTCCCCTGTACCCTTTATCGTTCCAGTTGCACTTGAAGGCCAGGTTGCCGTCCTCCCGTTTTCCTTCTTCTCTTCTTCTCAACCCATCTTCTGT
>JAQTTS010000079.1 GCA_028710655.1 Dehalococcoidales bacterium | reverse complement strand
ACATTCAAGGCTATGGTCCGCCAGCGCGGCCGCCACATGCGGCACTAGAGGAAGCAATGAATAATCTACGGGGAATCTATACCATCTGGTACCGCGATATACTGCGCTTCTGGCACGACAGGGTACGCCTGGTGGGAGCTATCTTCTTACCACTTCTCTTTCTATTTGTCTTCGGCAGCGGTTTCGGCGGCATGATGGGCAACCTCGGCTCAGGGGTAAACTTCGCCCAGTTCATCTTCCCCGGCATCATCGGTATGACGGTAATGATGAGTTCCTTTATGGCCGGCGTATCGGTAGTCTGGGATCGGGAGTTCGGCTTCTTGAAAGAGGTATTGGTCGCCCCGATTAACCGTGCCTCGGTAGCGATGGGGAAAACACTGGGCGCCGCCACGGTAGCGATGATACAGGGGGCAATCATTATGCTGTTTGCCCCGCTAATCGGGGTCGCGCTTACTACATCAACGGCGGCCGCCATGCTACCCATGATGTTCCTGCTGGCAATCACCATGGGCGCCTTCGGCGTTCTGTTGGCAACCCGCATCAGGTCGATGGAGGCATTTCAGGTAGTAACGCAGATGCTGATGTTTCCCATGGTCTTCCTCTCCGGAGTATTCGTACCGCTGGACAAAGCCCCGGTATGGCTGAGTAACCTGACCAAGATTAACCCGGCGACATACGGAATCACCAGCATTCGCCAGATAGCCCTAGGGGATACGCCGGGAACCGCCTTCGGGGTTAACCTATTCGGAAAGACGCTGTCACTCTGGAATAATGCCGGTATAATGGCAGCCATCGGAGCCGTTATGATTCTACTAGCGATGTGGTCTTTCCGCAATCAGGAATAACCCTCAGGAAAGGAAACAGACAGGTGCATAAAGGTAGTCCCGACTCAGATAGAAAAAACCTCTACCTCCTTTCTACCGGTGACCCCGTCACTTCTTTGGCCCCCTTTACCTCCCCACTGGAAGAATACCGCGCTGCCTTTATCGAGCGGGAGTACCCTTTCCTTAACTACTACACCTTTGAGAAAGGGGGGATACAAAAACTGAGCCTCTCCAGAGGAGAGTTCTGGGATCTTGCCCAATCAGCGGCTTCCTGCTTAAGCCGGCTGGGCATCGGTAAAGGCGACCGGGTAGTCCACTGCTTCTCTGGTAATAGCCTTCACGACCTGGCCTTCAGGCTGGCCGCAGTCCTAGTGGGGAATGTGCCGGTTACCATCAACTGGCAGGCTGATGATAATGAACACATTTGTTATAAAGCAAACGTAACCCGGGCAAAGCTGCTGGTATACGATCATGGTTTCAATAAACGGGTGGCAGAATTCAGTCCGGAATTACCCGGAGTATCCTTCCTACCGGCCACACAGATCAATCATTTTGAACCTGCCTCCGGCTGGAGCTCGCCAACACTCGATTACGAAGATGAACGGATAATCGTCTTCACTTCAGGTACCACCGCCAGACCCAAGGGGGTCAGCCTGCCCCACCGGAGCTACCTGGCCAACCGGCTTACCTTCGAGAACTGGCTCGGCATGTCGGAGGATACGAACCTGGACCTGCTGCTGGTCAACCCATTACACCATGCCAACTCAACCGCCCTATCAGACTGGGGTATACGCCGTCCCCGCGCCATCATACACCTCGTGGAACGCTACTCGACACAGTACTGGAAGATACTGGCAGAAGCCGCCGAAGGCAAGCGGGGCATACTCTTTGCCGCCCTGGTCTCCCGTCACATAGACTTCCTGGAGTCCCTGGTCATTACATCAAGACTACCGGTTGCAGAAGACAGACTAAAAGAGGCGCTAGCTCAAACCGAGATTATGATCGGCTCGGCGCCGGTGGGGCCGAAAACGGTAAAGCACGTACTCAATTTCAGCGGACACCTGCCACGCGTCCGCTTCGGCTCAACGGAGACCTGCCTCGAGGTAGTGGCGACCCCGATGACACCAGCGCCACAGGCGTTGCTGGAGTCATTTGAGGCAGGCTGGTCACACCGGTACGGTGGTGAAGCAATTACCGGCTACTACATCGGGAGGGAACATTACCCCTTCACCAGGGTCAAGGTGGTGAAGTCTATCGAGCCGGAGGCAAAGGACTACATGCGGCAGTGTGAAGCCGGCGAACCTGGTTACCTAATCACACAGGGGGCAAACACCATGAACGGATACGTAGGTGATGCTGAAGCCACGGAGTCCGTATTTCGGGAAGGTTGGTATGTCGGCCTGAAAGACATCGCCTTTGCCTTAAGAAATAAAGGTGACGGGGAGCCGGACTACTACTGGATGTCACGTGATTCCGAGTTGCTTATCCGTGGCGGCGTTAATTATGCCTATGACCAAGTAGCCGCCGAACTGAACGGATTCCTGACCGCCAACTTCCAGATGACAGCCGGGGAATTTCAGCTGGCGGTAGTTGGGCTCAGGCTGGAGAGCGAGCATGAGGACAGCTGTTGCGTAACGATAGAACTGGGCGAAGAGACGAGCCACCGCGAAGCAGAGCTGAAGGCTAATTTTCTCGAAAAGGCCTACCAGGCGGTCAGCAAGGGCAGCCGCCCCGACTACCTGCGATTCGCCCCGATTCCCCGTAACTTTAAGGGAGCCATACTCTATCCCCGCTTAAAGCAGGAGTTCTTAAAATCAGTAAAACAGGATACCGTCTGCCACCGCCGGTAATATCAAGGAACTGCGACTGCCAGACAAGCCGACACAGTAAAATTGATTTCCCCACTTAATCTCTGCTTAAATAGTAAGGTACAGAAGGAGGTAACAATGGAGGGTATCGCACTAAAGGCTACCACCAGAGATATATCGGGCAAGAAGACCAGGTTCCTGCGCCGTGATGGTATCACCCCGACCCACCTCTTTGGTCATAATCTTAAATCACTGGCTCTGCAGTGTAACACCAGCGAGCTCAAGCGAGTTATCGGTCAGGTCGGAACGACCACTCTCTTTAACCTGGACATTGACAGCGAAAAACGCACCAGAAAGGTACTCATTCGTGAGATCCAAAACGACCCGTTGGGTAGACAAATCCTGCATGTTGACTTCTACCAGATAAAAATGACGGAGAAGCTAAAGGTTGAGGTCCCCATCGTTCTTGGTGGAGCAGCACCGGCGATGAAGATAAAGGGCCGCTCGCTGCAACAGCTCCTTAACATCCTGAACATCGAGTGCTTGCCTGATAAGATTCCCCACGAAATTGAGGTTGACTTAAGCCTACTCACCGAAGTGGGACAGAGCATCCATGTCAAAGATCTGGGACTGAGTACGGATATCACCGTCAGCAACGACCCCGGGCAACTAATCGTCAAGGTCATTGAAACAGCAGCGACGAGGGCAGAAGAAGAGGAAACCATTGCGGCTGGAGAAACCGCCCCTCCGAAAGCAGAGCCGGAAGAGAACACGGTGGAGTAAGCCAGCAACGCTACACGTCCCTCAAGAGCAACAGTTAACACCCTTGATTGTGTTATGTTAATATGTTATGTTAAAGAGACTAATCTTATAGAGACGCCTGATATGCGGGAGGTGTCATGAAAGAGGCTATCAACAGTTTTCTTACCTATCTCACCGTAGAGAAGGGATTCTCTCCAAACACGATAGCCGCCTATCAAAATGACCTCGAGCAACTGGCCGAATTTGCCCGGGAGGAGGCGGCTAAGAGCGGTTCTCTGCCATCGTGGGCCAGTTTCGGCCGAGAGGGAATGCTCAAGTACCTGCTGAACCTCAAGGAGAGGAACTATGCCGCCACTACCATCGCCCGCAAGGTGGCTGCGCTAAGGTCTTTCTTTAACTTCATGAAGGCGGAAGGCATTGTCAAAGACAACCCCTCACAGAACGTCGGCTCGCCCAAGGTGGGGCGGTCGTTACCCAAGCCTATCTCCATCAGCGAGGTCCACCGTCTGCTGGAACAACCGACCAAACAATCCAGACCGGAAGCAAAAAGGGACATAGCAATATTGCAGCTGCTTTATGCCAGCGGGATGAGGGTCAGCGAGCTGGTATCATTAAACCTGGATAGCATTGATGTCGAGGAGGGTTCTGTGCGCTGCCTGGGCAAGGGGCACAAAGAGCGCATCATACCCATCCACCAGCGGGCCGCCCAGGCGATTAAAGAATATGTAAAAGAGGTTCGCCCCAACCTGGTACATCGGGAGGAGACCGCACTGTTTGTCAACGCCCGCGGCGAGAGGCTGACCAGACAGGGGCTCTGGCAGATACTCAAAGAGTACGCCAGAGCAGCTGGACTGGGAAACATCACTCCTCATACCCTGAGGCACAGCTTTGCCACTCATATGCTGAGCGGGGGGGCTGACCTAAGGTCGGTCCAGGAACTTCTCGGCCATGCCAATATTTCAACAACACAGGTATACACCCACCTGACTACCGAGCACATCCGCCGCACCTATGAAAAATCACATCCAAGGGCAAAATAGAGGGGGAGGTTATCGATGCCCAATAAATCACGGCACAACCGGGGAAAGCATTCGTTTCAGAGTAAAAAAAATAAGGACCAGCGAATTACCCCCGTTACAATAGCTCAAGAGCAGATAGCCTCGCCAGCCAGACCGGCGGCTACCCCCACACGGATAATGACACCCCGGGCGAGTGCGCCCGCCCCAGCAACGGCCAGCCATCCCCATATTGCCGCTGAGCTACGCCGGATTGGTATCCTGGCCAGTATCATTCTGGCGGTCCTTGTGGTATTAGCGTTTACCCTGCCCTAAACCACCCCCAGTAGGTATCGGCATGGACTTTACCCAAGCCAGAGCCAGACTAATCGCTCACCTCGGTAGTGAAATCAGTGACCGGCGGGTGCTGGCAGCTATGGCCCGCGTTCCGCGGGAGCTTTTCGTGCCCCCGGAGGAACGCCCCTCCGCCTACGGAGACATGCCGCTACCAATCGGCCTGGAACAGACAATATCACAGCCGCTTATCATCGCCGTGATGACGGAAGCCCTGGAACTTAAGGGTAAGGAAAAGGTGCTAGAAATAGGCACCGGCAGCGGTTATCAGGCGGCCATTCTCGCCGAACTAGCCCAATTCGTAATTACTGTAGAGCGCCTCCCTTCGCTGGCAGAAACGGCCCGGAAGACCCTGAACAGCCTGGGCTACAAAAATGTCGAGATCCACCTGGCCGGGGAGACTCTGGGCTACCAGGACAAGGCTCCTTATGACGCCATTATGGTCACCGCAGCCGCCCCCAGAATACCCGACGACCTTCTCTCACAGCTAAACGTCGGAGGGCGGATGGTAATCCCGGTAGGCTCGCGCTACATGCAGGAGCTTTACAAGATCACCCGGCGTAAGAAGGGTGACCTGGTCCAGAATCTGGGCGGTTGCCGATTCGTACCCCTCATCGGCAAGAACGCCTGGGAGAAAGACTAACCCGGTGACTTAAGCTTTATGCCGACCGTAAAGATATAATGGTATGACGCCATTCAAGGTAAAAAAAAGAGGATAGGGGGAAGGAATGGAAACTCAGGAAGCAATAAGGTCCCGCAGAAGCATTCGCAGTTACCAGGCTACCGAGGTGGATGACAAGACTCTTGAGCTTGTTCTGGAAGCAGCCCGCCAGGCCCCATCCTGGGACAATACTCAGTGCTGGCAATTCATTGTAGTGAGGGATACTGATAGCCGGAACAAGCTGGCCGGTATGCTGCCCCGGAACAACTCCGCCGCTAGAGGCATCAGAGAAGCACCAGTGGTAATCGTGGCCTGCGCCGAGCTGGGTAAAGCCGGCTATTTGGGCGGCAGGCTATCTTCCGATAAGGGTGACTGGTATATGTTTGACGTGGCACTGGCAATGCAGAACATGGTACTAGCAGCCCAATCATTCGGGCTGGGTACGGTTTATATCGGCTGGTTTGATGAAGAAAAGGCAACCAAATTCCTGGGCATCCCCGAGGGTTATTCTATAGTGGCAATGACCCCGCTGGGTTACCCCGCCCAGCAACCCAGACCCAGACCGAGGAAGAAGCTTAACGAAATCGTTTCCTATGAAAAGTTCGGCCACCGATAAGCGGTTGTCTCTCCGGGCAAGCCGTGGCTCTCCAGGGCTAATCCTGAAATAATCCTGAACCAATTAGGAGGGTTCGCTATGTATCAGTTAGGCCTAGCTACTCCCTACTGGCTGGTAGTTCTGATGTGGGTGGGTAGAATCGTGGTGTTAGTCGCCATCTGCTCCCTGCTCGCCTGGCTCGGTATCAGAACCCTAGATGCCCTGACCCCCGAGATCAAGGAGCGTGAACACATCGGAGAAAGCCCGCTGGCTACCGGGTTGTTCATCGCCGGCTTCTTTATACTGGTCGGGCTGGTTATCCACGGCGCGGCTACCGCCTACACCGCTGTCGGTATTTCCCCGCTTGGTTTTATCTTCGACTTCAAGACCTGGGGGTTGGTCGCCATCAGCTTCGCCATCAGCCTGCTAATCGGACTGGCGCTGTTTCGTATTGTGGACAAACTGACTCCCAAGATACCCTTTTTGAACATCACTAAAAACCCGAACGCAGTGGGCGTCTATGTCTTCGGCTACCTCATATTCTTCGGACTGATACTCCACGCCGCTCTGACAACACCACTATGAAAAAGACCGGGATTACCATAATTGCGGCATCGCTGCTACTGGTCGGGTTAGCCACCTCACAACAGGTGTGGGCAATGCCCTCAGCCGACTTCAACGAGACGAGCGGCGATATCTTCGACGAATGGGGGATATTCCGGACTCGGGCCTTCGGTAAAGACGGCTTCTACCAGCTGTCGGAGACTACCTTCCGCCCCGTGATAGCCTTCGAGAGCCTGGGTAAGGAATTAGACCGGGCCTACCGTCTGGGCGAGCATATCGCCGCCGAGTACCCGGACCGGATAGAGCGGGCGGAAGCGATATTTCATTTCGTACGTGACCGAGTAGTTTATACCCCGGATATCGACCAGTTCCGATACGATGAGTTCGCCCAGAACGCCGATGAGATCGCCATCACCATCGACCAGTACGGGATTGCTTACGGCGACTGTGAGGACAGTGCCGTGCTGTTGGCTGTGATGTACCGTGGGGCCGGTCTACGCTCGGCAATAGCCCTCGGCGAGGGGCATACCGCCGCTCTGGTCTACCTGCCCGATTATAATAAGGCAACCGCAGTTTTCGAACTGGACGGCGAAGCGGGGTGGCTCTGGGCAGAAGCGACCGGAAAGAACAACCCCCTGGGCTGGGTGCCCAAGGAATTCATCGGCACCGGCGTAGCCGCCTACGAGATAGGCGAGGAGGAAGTCTACTCAAAGGAACCGACCGCACCGTCAACCGCGGTCGCCCCTATGACTGAGGCTACCCCCTCCTCATTCCGCCCTCCCCTCTTCCTCATCGTCTTAGGGATTCTCTTGCTGGCCTCCCTGCTCCGGCGGGGAAGGCAGCGGGTTCGCTAGCGAATCCAGGGCATATAATGCCGTCAAAATGGCTTTTTATCATCAAGAGTGCGTACCGGACGCAGGCCCATGACGCTGTTCTTCACCAGCAGCCTACCACTATCGAGCCAACCTCAAAAAAACTGCGACAATCTCTTGATATTCAACAGGTGGGTGTAGGTAACATTATCGGTTGTCGAGGTATGACCGAAGGTTCCACAACCGAGAGTAAAGGAAGGGGTCAGCCCGGAACCTATACCAACGCAACCATATGATGCAGGCACGTTTACCAGAAGACGGCTGGCATCAATCTCTTGCCCGAACTTCTTCATCAATTCACGGTTCTGCGTGTATATGGCGGCAGTATGGCCAAGCCCCTGATTTTCCAGTATCTGTTTGCACAGCCGCAGGCCAGTTTCTTCATCATCAACGGTAAATAGAGAAAGAATAGGAGCCAGCTTTTCATGAGCATAAGGACCTTTAAGCTCATCGGTTCTGACCGGCACGACAATTAAACGGATATCCTTATCCTTGCGGATTCCGGCCCGGTCAGCTATGTACTGGGCAGATTTACCGACCAATTCTCTTTTCAGGGTTCCGGTATCAAAATCAAAAGTCATCGGCGTGAAGCGGTTCTTTTCGTCTGCCGTTAATACGGCCGCACCGTTTGCCTCCAGATGATGAATAAATTCATCCCGAACCTTGGCAACCACCACCAGATTGTTTTCGGAACCGCATATTACGCCGTTATCGAACGACTTGCTCTTAATGACATTTTGAGCAGCCTTAGCGACATCGGCATCGGCACAAATCAGCACTGGAGCGTTACCCGAGCCGACCCCTATAGCCGGGGTGCCGGAGCTATAGGCAGCTTTGACCATACTGGAGCCACCGGTAGCGAGAATCATGGAAACACCGGGGTGATTCATAAACATAACAGTTTTTTGCCGGCTGCTCCTTTTTAGGACAGGCTGTACCAGATCCACGGGTGCACTGTGCTTTTCCAGAACACCACGAATGATATCGCAGGTCTTCTTACCTACACCCAGAGCATCACGATGACAACTTAAGATAAGCGAATTTCGTCCTTTCAGACAAATCAATGTTTTGAAAACAA
>JAQTTS010000078.1 GCA_028710655.1 Dehalococcoidales bacterium | reverse complement strand
AATGTCACCAGATGCTGTCCCTGCTAATATAAGACTTCCGATAATAGCGGGAAGAATAATCAAATTTATCGCCGATAATATGATTCTCATTATCAGGAACAATACTCCCACTGGTATGCCGTTTTATTCTGACTACTATATATTTCAGCTAATTAACATTTATGCTTTATAAGGAACTAATACCCTCATGATATACCTAACTTTATGTAATAAGTCAAGGCAATATTTTCTATATTAGCTTGGGATTAGTTTCACTGAATACGAAGAATGTATCTCTTAATACTTAAATACACTTTTAAGTAAAATGTTTTTTATCGGCATATAGCCTGTATCCGAATTATTTAAGCAGGCTGAAAATACTTCGGGGAAAAGACGAGGCTTCTCTGGCAAACTTACGATTAAATCATGGCAGCATCAGTGGCGTCCAGCACCCTTGCTGTCTTTCGAGTTCGCTGATTAGCTCTTCGAAAGAAATTGCCTTTCTCAATGCTTGAGGATACCATACCTGCCCTTTTAAATTATCGCCGTGTATGCTCTTGAGATGATTGAGAATTTCAATCGCTTCAGGAGGAGATAGAGTGCCGGAGTACTGTGGAGCGTGTTGTAGGCATGCCCACTTGTCATCATGTGCCAGGAACTCCATAATTTCCAGCGGCCAACCACCCTGTATGTAGCAAAGAACGCTTTTGTGATACACTGGCGCTGTTTTATTAAATCTTCCGTTATCCACAATTACATCATATTCCGGGATATAGATATAGTCGTGGCCAAAAAGACCCGGCTCAAGAATGAAGCTTTGAATCCGATAGTTATCGATGCCCGCTATATCTAATACAGCTTGCATGGTCGCTGCCTGCGCCAGACATTGACCAGCATGGGTATAATATGAATCCTCGACAGTATATTCTATTATTCCCAACATCCAGAGATGGCCATGCGCTTCACTCCACCCCGGCGTAGCAGCATGTTTTAAATGCTCGGCGCAAATGGCTTCTATTTTCGCCTCTCCTTCATGCTCTTCGGCGATAGAAGAAAGATACGCCACCATGGGGCTCAGGAGATTAGCATTCTTGAGCAGCTGCCTTAGCAGGCTTGGACCAGGATAAAGAGGAAGCTGACGCCAAATGGTGCTGAACGGGCGATTCTGAAGCTGGGCCGTGTTTGAAGATTTTGCTGCAGCTACCAAAGCAAAATTTATCTGATGATCTTCGAGTGAAGTCACTTTGGCAAAGTGAGAGACCAGCCCAGCTTCAAAATCTGACAGCTCCGGAGTAATAATATCAGTCGTATATTCAGCTACAATCCGTTCTAGTGTAGCGTCCTTTGAGGCGTCATTTCTATCCATAAGAGGGTACCAGACTCTTTCCTCGTTGAAAATCAGAATGGGATTTCCCTCAATTTGCTCCGCCTTTTGAAGGTCTGTGGCAAATATGAGGTCGCCTTGGTGATATAGATAAGTATTTTCATTATCACAATAGATGAGGTATATTTGGTCCGAAGGAGCCTGCTCCTTCAAGACGAAATAGTATTGCACAGCCTTCGCCAGCTGTGTTACTCTCTCATCCACTGGTTTTAGTGTACTTGCTGCCGAAAGTAGCCTTCTGTCTGTGTAAGATAACACGGGATACCCCTCAGGATATATCTCCACTGGCCTTATAATTTTATATTTGGAAAAATCCACTTGGTCGAAGGAAAACGGGGGGCCATCCATTCCATTGCGAACGCCTTCGCTGTGTACATCGTTAGTCTCATAAGTCTGCTTGAAACCATTGTTCGCCTGTATGGTCTGCAAGAACAGGCCATCTGCCTGGAGGTAAATCTCGGGGTGTTTCACCATGAGGCTCCGGCTGGTATATATCGCGTACTTGTAGTAATTATCATGCTCTGCTTTGTCCAGCACCATTTCGACTGCCTGCTCGTGGATTTTCATAGCACGTTGAGCCCTGACCTGTAGCTGGTCATGTTCAACTAGTGTAGGCTCAGGCGTTGGCGCTGACGTAATGCCGGCAGATGGGGTAGGTACAGGGGTTGTTGATAGGGGAATTGAAGGGGTTGATTCCAGTGGTGGTGATGTCTCCACAGGATCCGGTACGGGAATAGTATTTTCCGTGGGTGGCGGTAAATGCGTTTCTGGTTCCGTAACGGGATGACAACCCGATACCGTCATTACCAGAACGATGAATATTATTAAGAAAAACATGAATCTCATTTGTTAAACTCTGCCTTGATACTTTGGCATTCATCTCCATCTTTTCAATGCAATAACACTTTATTATGACGAAACAGTTACCTTTTAGAGGGATAACCAATTCGGTTAATTAACCGCCGTATTACCAATAATCTTAAGTGCCTGCAATTTATACAGCTATGGCCGTGATTCAATCCCCGATAAGTCCGCTTTCCATACCCCGTAATTCACCAGGCCAAGTAACAGGTACTTGTTGTCAGCCGTAAGCGCCAGATTCTCTGCCACATTATCCCTTACCTGGTTATCCGTGCTTGGCAGCCCCGTGTTCGCAGCCTGCCAGCTTTCTCCGGCGTCCCGGCTGATATAGAATCCTTTGTTGGTGCTCAGGAACAATATGTCATGGTCCAGCGGGTAGATTATAAGTGTATAGAACTCGCTTTTTTCATCGAGCCCGTTCATGATATTGAACCAGTTTTCCCCGCCGTCCACCGATTTCATCACCACGCCGCAGAAGTCGTTCCTGTGGGCGAATCCCTTGTTCTGTCCGTTCTTAGTGGAGGTATACATGATATCAGGGTCAGTATCATCGATGGCAACCGTATAAGGCCATTGCTCCGGAGGCATACCGTTGCTTATCATCTCCCAGGTATGCCCGCCATCGACCGATTTGACGACGCCGTTATAGGTGCCAGCGAACAATACATTATGGTCATGCGGGTGCATGGTGAGTGAGAAGATGCCGTCGTTTCCCAGCCCCAGGCTGGAATCTATCCAGTTGTACCCGTTGTCTTCGCTGACGAAAAACCCGCCTGGGAAATGGCCGAGGTAGACCTTTCCGGGAACATCGGGGGCGAAGAGCAGCGAGCTGAACTGGTACATCCTCCGCTCCCAGGGGCTCCACCAGCCGCTACCCAGTGTCCTCCCGAGGTTCTGCCACTGACTGGCAGAAGAATTAAACCGGTATATTCCGTAACCGGCCGTGCTCGCGTATAGCTGGATATCCGCCCGGTCTAGCGACACTTTGATATCATCCACGTAGTAATGCGCGTTATCGAGCGTCTCGAAGGCGATGGCACCGTTAAGAAGAGGTTCGGGGTCTGTATAGTTGATTTTAAGGACGCCGTCAACATAGACTTTGATATTGGCACCCCTGGCTTCCACCTTCAGGTCGTACCACCGGTTGACGCTGTAAGTACCGGGGCTTTCCGACAGCCCGTGAGCGAACTCCTGCCACTGGTTGAACTGCTTGGAAAGGTGCAAGCCATTCTGATACAGCGCCAGGAAGTACCTTCCCTCGGAAGACCTCCTGAAGTTGATATGCACGCCGCTACCGAAGTCGGCCGGCTTGATCCTAGTCTCGAAGGTATAGTCCTGCCAGCTATCCAGTCCGGTATTCGCCCACTTGTGCCCTATTCCCTCCAGGACGTAATTACCGTCATCCTGTATCACTGACCAGCCGTCGTCCAACTGCCAGCCGTCGGCATTCCCATCTTCGAAGTCGTCGGTAAAAGGTTCCAGCCCCGGAGATATAATCCGCAGCGACGTTATATCGAGGGTTTGCAATCCATCATTTATCTCTTCCCAGGTTATTCCTTCGTCCCTGGTTACGAATACTCCCTCTTTGGTGGCAACGTATACCGTGTCAGGGTCAACCGGGTCGATGATGACCTGCCTGATGTGCTTGCCGAACAGCCCCACCGGCACATTGAGCACCATGCTGTCATAGGACTTGTAAATCCCTTTACCCCAGGTGCCTATCCACATGTTGCTGGGGTCATTCGGGTTGACCGCCAAGGCATAATAACCTTCTTGCAGGGGATAATCCACCACGGAGCTGGGAGTGATGGCATTTCTATCTTTAAAAGTGCGCCCGCTGTCCGTAGAAGCGAACATGCCGCCCGGATAGGAAGTAATGTAGATATTATTGGAGTTGGCCGGGTCGACCTCTATCTTCAGATTATAGACCGCCGGTATCGGTTTGTTACTCCGGTCTGGCTGCCAAGTCAGGGACTTGGTGTCAACATCGAAATCCCCCGAGTAGACCCCACAGCCCTGGGTGCCAACGTATATCTTATCGCCTCCGACGGCGCAGGATGTCAAGACCGTGGTGTCCAGCCCGGAGTTAAGGCTCTGCCAGGTTTCCCCTCCATCGGTGCTCATTTGCAGCCCGTCCACCAAGTCGGCGGCAAAAAGCACGTTATGGTCTTCGGGGTGCAGCCGAACCGCCCGGCAGCTGGCGGTGGTGGCCAGCACTTTGCTCCAGGTAGCTCCGGCGTCGGTGGATTTGTAGACACCGGCACTGTCCTCGAAGACTATCCCGTCCGGGAAATCGCCCGATATCTCGGTAAACCAGGCCGGCAGAGAACCGCCCCTGGCGGCGGTATACAGGATGGCCGGCTCAATGGGGTCGACCTCGATGTCGTACACGCCGACATAGGGATGACTATCTATCTCTGCCCAGCTATTTCCACCATCAGTCGATTTGTAAACGCCGTTGATGTTGGTCGTTACATAAACGTTTTTCGGGTTGGTCGGGTCGACGGCGATGTCGAGGATTCCCTTGGGCAGAGAGCCGGTGATATCCGCCCAGGTATCACCGGCGTCAACCGACCGGTATAGCTTTCCACCTCCCAGAGCGGGGTTGAAGGTCGAGGCGTACACCGTATCGCCGTCCGCCAGCACCCTCATCACCAGCAGCGCCCCGTCGGCCCTGAAGTTGGCCACCTCCCGCCAGGTCTGCCCGGCGTCTTCCGATTTCCAGACCGTGGGCGAAGAGCGGTCGGCGAGATAGATAATATCCGTGTCTTCTTCATTTAAGCCAAGCGCGGTGGAAGAGATGGGCGCTTCTTCAAGCAGAGTCCAGGTCTGCCCGGCATCCTCCGTCTTCCAGGTGCCGCCGAGCCAGGTTGCCGCGTAAGCGATAGAAGGATTATCCGGGTGTATTACCAGCTGGGACTGCCCCCAGACGGTGCACATGGTAAAGTGCTCGTTCAGCACGCGCCATGACTCTCCTCTATCTTTACTTGCGTAGATGGCGCCACGGTCGCCGATGACGCCCGCGTAGATATTGTCCGGGTTAACGGGGTCGAAGGCGATAGAAGTTATTCCCCCCGAATCCTCCACCCTTAATATCTCGCTCCAGCCGAAGCCTTCCTGCTGGTTCGGAGAGTATCTCCACAAAGATGAAAAGTCCTCGAAAATCTTGGGCGAGTAGCTGGCGTAGATGATACTGTTATCTTTGGGGTCGAGCTCGATATCGTAGGCGTAATCAGGGGAGTTGATGAGGTACTGCCAGTTATTTCCCGTGTACTTTGAGATGCCCAGCCCCAGGTTGGATACGTAGATATCGTCCGGGTTCTCCTGAGATACCTCGAAATCGAAAACCTTTGCGGAAGTGAACCCGGTGTTGATTTGTTCCCATGTCCTGCCGGAGTCGTAGGACTCGTAAATATTGGTCATTTCATCGATGAGCAGGATATGGCCGGGGTTGTGCGGGTCGACTCTGACCTCGTCATCAGAGTAAGTAGGAGAAAACGGCTCCCAGGTCTTGCCCCCGTCGCGCGTAACGTAGGATTCCTGTATCGTGTTCCCCGTCGAAAATACCGTCTCCGGGTCGGCCGGGTGGGCGATGACGATGGTCGGTGAGGACGCTACGATATCACCGTCCATTTTTCGCCATGTTTTCATGCCGTCTTCCGACTTGATCAGCCCGAGACCCCATGACAGGCACGAGTGGGCATAGACGATATCCGGATTATCGGGGTCGATGATAAGCTCGCTTACCTTCATTCTCATATCCGGCGAGAACTCCTCGACCGGCGCAAAGATGCGTTCGTACCCGGAGGCATCCAGCTTCAAGATGGAATCTTCAGAGGGACTCGCCAGGTAATATACAGAACCATCGATGGCTATATCGGAAATACCGTTGGATTCGATGGTCAGGTCGGTGACCTTGTTCCAGGTCCTGCCACCGTCATGAGAATCTCTCACCATCTGTGATACCGGGTATTGGAACTCGCCCATGATAGGGTGTTTGAACAGTACAAAGATATGCTCGGGATCAGCTGGGTTCTGAACTAGGTTCGCGATAATCAGCTCTTCGGATACATCAAGCTCTACCTTGCTCCAAGAGCGCCCCAGATCTTCCGAGATATAAAGGTCTCCGTTGGTAAGCTCGCCGCTGCCCTCAACAGATGCCGTGATACTCGCCAGTAGCCTGTCTCCCAGCGCGACGATATGCGTGACATCAACGTGCCGCCAGAGCGCGGTGCTGGCTGGCGGTAGCGAAAGGTCGCTCAGTTCTGATGCCGTAGGGGATATATCCTGCCAGTTAAAATCTCCGGTGCCCAGGTCTACATGCTGAAGAACGACTTCGTCAGTAGTCACGCCGTTGCGTGTCACGAAGATTTTCCCGTCGCTGACGATTACTTTGTTCCACCACGAATCAAGAACTTGAATCGGCTTCTCATTACCATCGAGGTAATGAAGTCCGTTGCCACAGAGGAATAATCTGTCCTCGGTGATAGCTATTGATTGGATATTGGTGTGCTCAAGACCGGTGATAAGGCGCCAGTTCTCGCCCTTGTCTTCGGATTTATAGAGGTTTTTTTGCTGGGTCACCGTAAAGAGTTCGTTGTGTTTATAAGGGTTCTGGATGAGTACGTCCATCCAGCCCCCCGGCGGCCCCTGCATTGACTCCCACACGATGGAGGTATCAATCCCGCCGGAAGACGGCGTATCGGCGGGTTTTACTGGCGGCTGAGTCGGCAGGGATACCGGAGGGGAAGAAGGCGTTTCACTGGAGTCAGGCGCAGGCGTTTCCGCTATCGGCCGAGTGCAGCCGGGAAGCAGGAGCAGGATAATCAGAATATCGGTTATTAAGCACTTTTTCATTGTACTACCTTAGCTATGCCACTCAGAAAACATTCTAGGCGATAGCAGGAATCTTTTCAATCAATGTCTAATATATTTCTAACACTTCTCTAGCATGTTTCTAATACAAATTCGTTTAAACTAAGAAAGTCATATTTCTTATTACCTGTTAAAAATGAAAGGAGATTATAGATGGCAACAAAGCTCGGCGAGGTTCAGTGTGAGATGACGGCTGACGTTGAGAAGACCGAAGATCTGAAGGTTCTTCTTAGAATCGGTTGGGGAGCGGAAACGACAGGGAAAATCTCATTCAATCCCTCTGAAAACCTGAAAAAGGGTGACAAGGTAAAAGTCACCATCGAAAAAATATAAGAATCGATAGCCGGAGCAATTACTAAAGGAGGAATTTAATGGCCGTTAAGCTCGGTGAAGTTCAAGCTCAAATGACGTCCGATATAAAAAAGTCGGAAGATGTCAGGGTTTTATTGAGAGTCAACTGGACAGACAAATCGAAGGAAATTTCCTTTAAGCCTGCAGAAGACCTGAAAATGAACGATAAAATCAAAGTGACCGTTGAAAAAATCTGAACGTTACAGAAATCTAATAAATTTCTAATATTGTTCTAGTGCTGTTCTAACATTAGAAGATATATACTCAAAATGAATACTACAGAAGTCCGGAGTACTTCCAGAATTGGAGTCGGGAGGTGCAATATGAGGCTCCACGTAGTGTTTAGGGTATGGCAGATGGACAGTTTATGCCCTGCCTGATGAGGCAGGGCGTCGGGGAACCCGAACCTGGCTCGCAGGATAAATAAAGGGGTAGATAAGTAAAAAGGCCCCCCTGCGATAGTGATTATCGTAAGTGAGTCAGCTTTGGGATGAAAATACAATATGCTTGCGGCTGGGAGTACTATCCGAAGGCTCCCAGCTATTTTTTGATGTACAGGCTCATCAAATGACTAAAACCAGCTTAACGGCTCTAGTGTTGTGGTACAAATTCGCTAAAAAGATAGGCTAGTAAACAAGACGATTAAAAATGTCGCAAAAGGTTAAGCTCAAAGGGTTATCTAGAGAATTAGTTGCGTTGCGGGTGGCTAATGAGCTCGAAGATGGCACCTATGTTAACTTGGGCATCGGTATACCGACTCTCGTTTCGGATTGGATTGAAGGACGGGACATAATACTTCAGTCGGAGATCGGCATGCTTAAGACCGGGCCTCTGGCCACAGGCGAAAATGCTGATCAGGACCTGATTAATGCAAGTTGCCAGGCAGTAACGGCTTTGCCAGGCTCCAGCTATTTCGATATTTGTGAGTCATTCGCCATGATACGCGGTGGGCATATCGATGTGGCTGTTATGGGCGCTTTCCAAGTGAATAACCCCCCAGCAAGCTGGGGGGCATCAAGGAGTCTTATCAAACATGGTTAATTGTCCGGAGTCAGCTTCATGACTTTGATACTCTATATACCTCCGTATTATGTCGGCGGTCACTTTGTC
>JAQTTS010000077.1:514-8728 GCA_028710655.1 Dehalococcoidales bacterium | reverse complement strand
GCGGCAACACAAGGCCGCCCTGATATGGGAGGGTAATATCGCCGATAGTCATTCTCTTACCAATCAGGAGCTTTATTACCATGTCTGCAAATTTGCAAATGTGCTGACGAAGTTAGGAGTTAAGAAGGGCGACCGCGTCACTATCTATCTGCCAATGATTCTGGAGCTGCCGATTGCGATGCTGGCCTGTGCCCGTATCGGTGCTATCCACAGCGTTGTTTTCGGCGGCTTTAGCGCCGATTCTCTACGCGACAGAATTTTAGACTGCGGGTCGACACTACTCATCTGTGCCGACGGCTACTACCGCGCCGGCAAGGTCATCCGCAGCAAAATCAATGCCGACGAAGCCCTGGCCGCCTGCCCCAAGGTTAAGCATGCCATCGTGGTAAAAAGGTCCGGCAGCGAAGTAAATATGGTAGAAGGGCGTGACCGCTGGTGGCACGAAGAGATGAATGCCGAGGATATCAAGCCGTACTGTGAGCCCGAGGTAATGGATGCCGAGGATCCTTTATTCATCCTGTATACCAGCGGCAGCACCGGGAAACCCAAGGGCGTCCTGCACACTCAAGCCGGCTATCTCCTCTACACCTACCAGACAGCAAAGTGGGTCTTCGATATCAAAGACGATGACACCTACTGGTGCACCGCCGACATCGGCTGGGTTACCGGTCATAGCTATATCCTCTACGGCCCTCTAGCCCTGGGAACTACCAGCCTGGTCTTCGAGGGTGTACCCAACTATCCCCACCCGGACCGTTTCTGGGATATCATCGAGAAGTACCGTGTCAATATCTTCTACACCGCCCCCACCGCCATCCGGGCCATTATGAGAGAAGGAAACGAATGGCCTAAAAAGCACGACTTATCCAGCCTGCGCATACTGGGGACGGTAGGCGAACCGATTAACCCCGAGGTCTGGATGTGGTACTACACGATGATCGGCCAGTCAAGGTGCCCGGTCATCGACACCTGGTGGCAGACCGAGACCGGCGGCCACGTGATTACTCCTCTACCCGGTACCGGCCCGATTAAACCAGGCTCAGCTTCACTACCCTTCTTCGGCATCGTACCCGAGGTACTAAGAGAGAACGGTACCAAAGCCGACGTCAACGAAGGTGGCTACCTGGTTATCAAGAGACCATGGCCCGGCCTGATGCGAGGAGTATACGGCGACCCGAAGAGGTTCAAAGAGACCTATTTCCTACGCTTTCCGGGGACATATAACTCCGGCGACGGAGCGCGGGTAGACGAGGACGGTTTCTACTGGCTGATGGGACGTATTGATGATGTCATCAACGTCTCCGGACATCGTATCGGAACCGCTGAGGTCGAGAGTGCTCTGGTCTCCCACAAGGACGTTGCCGAAGCAGCAGTAGTCGGTATGCCCCATGATATTAAAGGACAGGGCATCTACGCCTTCGTCACGCTAAAGGTCGGCGTTGAGAAGAGTGAAGAACTTAAGAAAGAGTTGAAGGCTCATGTCCGCAAGGAAATCGGTCCGATAGCCATTCCCGACGCCATTCAGTTTGCCGAGGGGCTGCCCAAGACCCGCAGCGGTAAGATTATGCGGCGGATACTGAGCAAAATCGCTGCCGGCAATACCGAAAACCTGGGCGATACCAGTACCCTGGCCGACCCATCGGTAGTTTCCACCCTGGTAAAGGGAAACAAATAACGGCAGGGGAAGCTATTTTACCGAAGGAGCGATAGCCATCAGATCCGGATAAACTTCTTGGTGTCAACGTACAATGTTGTACGGGACAACACGGATGCTCCGGTGTGAACTGGCTAGTGATGTTGATATGCCTGTGACCCGTATACGTACATTCAGGAAAATCCCTGAGCATATCATGTCTAAAAATCCAGGCTGTTCTTCATTTTTATTGCAGGACACTTGTATTAAAACTCCCCAATGTTTTTGATTAGGAGGCATGAATGTCGGCAGATGGAAAAGACCCGGCCGTAACGAAAGTCTTCGGGCAGTCCCCAGGGAGAGGACGAGTACTTTTTATTGTCTTCGGTTTTCTGATCCAATTATGCTTGGGGGCAGTTTACGCCTGGAGCACCTTCTCTGGGGCAGTTAAAGAACATTATACACTGAACAATACCGAAGCACTTCTCCCTTACATTATCTTTCTACTGTGTTTTGCCATTTTAATGCCTTTTGGCGGTAGATGGATACAAAAATACGGGCCGCGGAGAATAGGAATCATCGGCGGCACGCTGGTTGGCATAGGTTGGATTCTGTCCGGTTTTGCTACAAACCTGCCTGCACTCTGTGTTACCTACGGTGTAATCGCTGGTGTCGGGGTAGGCCTGTGCTACGGCGGTCCTATTGCGGTGGTAAATAGATGGTTTCCTGACCGAAAGGGGTTGGCCGTAGGGTTGACAGTAGGCGGTTTCGGCCTGTCAGCGGCAATTGTATCGCCCCTCGGATACTCTCTGATTAGTTCATACGGGATCATGGACGCTTTTAAAATACTGGGAATAGCGTTTCTGATAATTACGGTAATACTCTCCCTGACCATGCGGTTTCCGGCTTCTGACTGGATGCCGGCCGGATGGAGCGGTCCTAAGACAGGCGGTACCGCTATAGAGAGTTTCAGCCCCCGGCAGATGGTAAAGACCCGCGGCTTCATTGCTCTGTTCTTATGCTACGTGTTTGGTTGTACCGCTGGGCTTATGGCAATCGGCATAGGGAAGACCGTGGGAACAGATGTAATTAGTATCGCTTCGGGAACTGCCGCGACGCTGATAGCAGTATTTGCCGCCTTCAACTTCGCCGGCAGACCTCTTTTCGGCTGGCTAACCGATCGCATCACTCCACGGTTCTCAGGGTTAATCTCATTCGTATTGATTGCCGTGGGATCCATCGGAATGCTCTTTGCCCGACAGGGTGACATTGCCCTGTACATCGGATCAATGTCAGTAATGTGGATGGCTCTGGGCGGATGGCTGGCTATAGCTCCGACAACCACAGCTTCCTTTTTTGGACCCAGAGAAAATGCCAGCAACTACGGTATAGTGTTCCTCGCCTACGGCATAGGGGCAGTAATCGGCAACATAGTAGCGGGGCGAGCGAAAGATCTATTCGGCAGTTTTGATATCGCTTTCTGGGTGACGCTGATACTAGCTATTGCCGGCATGGCAATAGCCCTGGTAATGCTTAAGAAACCGAGAGAAAAGCCCGTCTCATCGGATCAATAACACGCCCCACCATCAAAAAACGGGTTACTGATCCGGGCGATAACCTCATAGGTTGTCGTGTGCAAATAATTTAAGCACACGATAGAGCGAGTCGTATTCAAACGGGGCGAATATTAAGGTTTAGTCCAGTCTGGGTGCTGACATTATTCACTGGCAGCTTTCCGGCGTAAAATCAAGGGCTAACCATGTCATTCACCGGTAAACCATTCGCGTTCACACGTGTCAGAACACCTGTTCCCAGATCATAGAACATACCGTAGACCTCCATGGACTTGGACTCCAGAGCATCACGAACGCATTCGATTTCCAAGGCTCTTTCAACCTGCAAGTGAATATTTTCTATGGCTGCCTGCTCCGGGTGCTTACTCTTAAGTTCCAGGTTGCGCAGTAGTTTCCCTATTTCACCTTGATTTGCCCCATTTAAATAAGCCTTGATAGCTCCACATTCTGAATGACCGATAACGATGAGAAAGGGAGTTCTTAGATGCGTTACAGCATACTCTATACTTCCCTTCACACTGGGATCCGCGATAATGTTTCCCGCTACCCGAATTACGAATAACCGGCCGGGACTAAGCTGATTGAATATCACCTCTACAGGAACCCGGGAATCCGAGCAGGAGATGACCGTTGCTACCGGTTTTTGGCCTCGTTCCACCAGTTCCTTGAGCTTTCTCAGATCAACAACGGAAGCAAACCTTCGGTTACCTTCCATCAAATCCATAATATTCATTCATCACATCCTTTATACCTTTTATTTAGGACGCTAAGGCAGCCGTTAACTTGAATAATTTTGATTATTAATAATATTTCTCCTGAGTCCCGGGGGGAAACCGTTAGCGGCCAACCTGTTTAGAGCCTTCCTGGTATCACTGGCAATCCGGACCCTGTCACATTGTCTCAAGCGATACTTAAAAAGCCAGTAGGTAAACTCCTTTAGTTCACCGAGGCCTATCGATCTGAGATGGGGGTAACCCTTCTCGGTACGGAAACGCTTCAACAACACCCCTTTTGTCGCCCCGTATACACGGCGATAGACCTCATTGACAACGTCTTCCTCTTTACTGTATCCCGAAGCACGCTGCTCCTTACGCACCTCATCCTGCACGACCAGAAACAAGGCATCCTCCACAGTAACACCATAAAAAAAGTTGAGGTAGTGGCGATACTTGCTGCTTCCGATCAGCGACTTAAATTCCTTGATAGTGAGTCCCAGCGGGGGCTGCCCGTGAAAAAGGAGGGCCGTTTTCTCAGCATCCGGCAGGAGATGGTCCACTACGCTGCAGAGACGCTCGGCAAGCAGCAGCCAGTCAAAAGCTTCGCCGGCAACAAGATAGCAATAACGACGGCCATCATGAACTTCCTCAGCGGTATTCCACAAGCCGATTGCCCGAAGCAAGGCAAGAAACCAGTGCTCTCCATCCCTGATCGCCTGTACAAAAGACCTGATTACCTCAGCATCACTACCACCGTTACCGCCGATAATCATTTGAGAAGATGATAAATGCTTAGCCGAAACTGCCACTTCACAACCAGCCGAATTACTCAAACAGACGACCAATTCATCTAAAACCATGACATTCGGTAATTCCCTACCGACGATGCAAGCCCCTGCATCACCCTCACCGGCAGACGCTACCAACCTATCCGGAGATACACCGGCCTTGTCTCTTTAACTCTTTAAGGTGACGATTGATATCCTCTATAGTCTTTCTACCAATACGGGGCAGCGAAGCCAATCTCCCTTCCGTCACCGCTAACTCAAGTTCATCTATAGACTTTATGTCAAGTTCCTGCAAGATCCGCATAGCAGTTTTGGGCCCGATACCAGGCACACTGAGCAACGCTATCATCCCCTCGGGAAACTCGGCCTTCAGCCGCTCATAATAATCAAGGTGCCCGGTAGTTGTCATTTCAATAATCTTACCGGCAATCGCATCCCCTACTCCAGGAACTTCCTTAAGCCTGTCCTCATTGACCAGTTGCTCCAGCTCTACCAGCAGGCGCTTGATAGAGCGAGACACCATACGATAAGCCCTTATCTTAAACTGATTTTCACCTTTAGCTTCGAGCAGACTGGCAATAACCTGGAATACTCGGGCAATTTCACTATTCTTCATCGGCTGCCACACTCATTGTAGCCGGTATAACCCAGAGCGAATTTCTTTTACTTTCCGCAGCAGTGCTTGTATTTCTTCCCGCTGCCACAGGGACAGGGTTCGTTACGGCCTACCCTCTTACCCTTACCCATTACCGGCTGCTTGCCCGAGCCGGCAGCGACAACCTTGGCCATAGGAGTTGCCGGCTGAGGGGCATTCTTCTTGGTAACAGTGATATGGAAGATAGAGTGGACTACATCGTGCCGAATGGTTGAAAGCAGATCCTGGAACTGCTCGTAACCGATGTTCTTATAGGCATCCAGCGAACGTACCTGCCGCAGACTCTGCCACCCCGCCTCCCGACGCTTGTCCTCCATCATGGTCAGGTGTTCGATCCATAAACGGTCCAGGAAATGCAGCATCATCCGCCTCTCCACCATTCTCATATTCTCCGCCCCTATCTCTCCCTCAAGCTTCTGATAGGCAATCTCGGCCTGTTCAGAGAGTACGTCCCCGATCAGACCGGGCCCGGTACGGGCAAGCAAACCAGCATTGAGCGAGGGAGGTATAGGGAAGACGGCAGCAACTTCTCTGAGCAAAGCAGGCATAACAAACCGCTCCACCACCGTCAGGCTCTCGCCATCCACTTCGCCACCCCTCCCCATCTGTTTAGGCCACTGCTCATAGCAGGATTCAACATACTCAATAAGCTCTTTTTCGATATCCTCCTGCCCCATTCGAGAAATAGCTTCAGCAGTGAACCAGGACGGCAAGGGTAGCTGGCTAGAAACATCCCTGATAAATGCGCTCAGGTCCGGCTCGGATGCACCGGCAGCAAAGTGACGGGAGACCAGCCTCCGTATTATGCTGTCGGTGTTATCCAGGATGCTGTTCTTGCTCGACATCCCCCGCAGCTCTTCTTCGACCATAGACATTATGTTGGTACGAAGATCGGCATTGCCGAGGATCTTGCGCCGCTCCTTATAAATCAGCTCGCGGTGCTGATTGACCACCTCGTCATACTCCACAAGGTGCTTACGCATATCGAAATGATAGCCCTCAACACGATGCTGCGAATCGCCGATGGCCCGGTTAACCAGTTTGTTCTCGATAGGAGTATCCTCATCCATACCGGCCCACTCCATTAATCCCTTAATGCGATCGCCACCGAAACGGCGGACAATGTCATCCTCCAGAGAGACATAAAAGCGTGAACTGCCCGGGTCGCCCTGACGGCCGGCCCTGCCGCGGAGCTGATTATCGATACGCCGTGCCTCATGACGCTCCGTAGCAATAACATGAAGACCACCAAGCTCGACAACCCGGTCATGCCGCTTTTGCCATTCCTGCCACGCAGCTTTATCTTCTCTGGACGGCTCCTTACCGCCCAGAACAATATCGACACCACGTCCGGCCATGTTGGTAGCCACGGTTACCGCTCCCGGGCGTCCCGCATCAGCAATGATGCCCGCCTCTTTCTCATGAAGTTTGGCATTGAGCACCTGGGCGACGATACCCTCACGCTTCAGCATTTCGCTCAACTCTTCCGACTTTTCGATGGATACGGTACCCGCCAGCACCGGACGCCCCTGCTGATAATGCTCCTTGATTTCACGCACCACCGCCTTGAACTTGGACTTTTCATCCTTATAGATGACATCCTCATAGTCCTTCCTGATCATCGGCCGGTGGGTGGGAATCTCGATTACATCGAGACCGTATATCTTGGAGAACTCTTCGGCCTCGGTAATCGCGGTGCCGGTCATCCCGGCCAGCTTGTCATACATCTTGAAATAGTGCTGGATGGTAATAGTGGCAAAGGTCCGGCTCTCCTGCTGGACTTCGGCATGCTCCTTGGCTTCGATGGCCTGGTGCAGACCTTCAGCGTAACGACGGCCCCACATCAAACGGCCGGTGAACTCATCGACGATAACAACCTGACCGTCTTTGACCACATACTGCTGGTCCCTCTTATACAGTTCCTTAGCACTGAGGGCATTCCTCAAGTGGCGGTGCAGGTCGGCATTAGACGGATCGTATAAACTGGCCTCCCTCAACAGTCCCTCGCGCTGCAGCATCCTTTCCAGGTTATTATAGCCGGCATCAGTCAGATCAATGCGACGTTCCTTCTCATCCACTTCATAGTCAGTATCACGCCTGAGACGGGGGGCGATAGCAGCGAAGATATGATACTTCTGCCCCGCCTCCTCATCGGGACCGCTGATAATAAGCGGCGTGCGCGCTTCATCGATGAGGAGATTATCCACCTCATCAACAATCGTATAATTAAAATGTCTCTGTACACACCGGGAAAGATCCAGGACCATGTTATCCCGCAGGTAGTCGAAGCCGAACTCGCTGCTGGTACCGTAGGTGATATCAGCCCGGTAAGCCTCGGCACGCGAGACCGGCCTAAAGTGGGTCCAGCGCGGATCTCCGGAATCGAAGTCCGGGTCATAAAAACGGGCCGGGCTGTACTCATCAGGATTTTGCTGGGGATAGATGCTGGCTACGCTAACCCCCAGTACGGAATAAACAGGCGCCATCCAGTAGGGATCGCGCCTCGCCAGATAATCGTTAACCGTAGCCAGGTGACAGCCCTGACCGGTGAGTGCATTCAAATAGAGGGGAAGGGTAGCCACCAGTGTTTTGCCTTCACCCGTTCTCATCTCGGCAATCTTCCCCTGGTGAAGAACAATGCCCCCGATTAGCTGTACATCATAGTGACGCTGGCCGATAGTCCTCTTAGCCGCCTCACGAACAGCGGCAAAGGCTTCGGGTAAAAGCTCATCGAGCGAAAGGCCGTCTTTGAGCCGAGCCTTAAACTCCCCCGTCTTAGCACGAAGCTCGGAATCACTGAGACCTTCAAACCCGGGTTCCAGATCATTTATCCTGTCCACTACCGGCT
>JAQTTS010000077.1:0-504 GCA_028710655.1 Dehalococcoidales bacterium | reverse complement strand
TTGGAATCGGTAAATTGAGTAAAGAACTTAACCATTATCCTGCCTCTGAATCAGTTTCTCCGCTTCATCGAACATCGACTCCCAGACCATTACCCTCACTTCGCCCATCCCATCAACAGTAAAGGCATGCACGGAACTAGCCGCATCCGATTTCAGCAGGCAGGGTATCCCGTAGCTCTCCAGCAAACCCTGGATAACCCTGGCCTGCATCTCTCCGTTAGCCCGGTACACCTCTACCATTTTTTCACTGCTGCTCAAACATGGCTCCTATCGACATCCCGGTATGAATACGTTGTATCGCTTCACCGAGTAGCGGTGCTATCGGCAAAACGGTAATTTTCGCCAGCTTTTTCCTATCGGTAACCGGGATGGTATCAGTAACCACTACCTCCTTGACGGAACAGGAGGCGATCCTCTCTATCGCCGAACCGGAAAATACCGGGTGAGTGCAACAGGAATACACCTCCCTGGCACCACGCTCCGTAAGTGCGCCGACGACACCCG
>JAQTTS010000001.1 GCA_028710655.1 Dehalococcoidales bacterium | reverse complement strand
GAATACGAATAATCCACCTGATAGCCCTATCACCCAGTCATATCTACAGGCATCGTGGGTCATGTAGTCATTGAAGAAAGATAAGTGAGCGGTATGGTTTACCCCAAAGGCTTCTGCGGCTAGACAGTGGCCGTATTCGTGGGCGGGCATTGAGGCCAGCGCAAACACACCAAGAGGGATAACGATTGAGATTGCCTTAATTACTTGAGTGTTCATAACAAACTCGGTTGACCTAATCTGAGGCGATATTGGGAGATTCTTCGCCCGTTCTCGCTCTCGCCGTTGTACTCTTGCTCCACTGGGATTCCGTTGGCCCGCAACTCGCTGCAATCTGAATGTACGGCTACACTCTTAGTCCTCTGTGCTAGTTCAAACGCTGAGTGCCAGCACCCATCCGAGAGGCAATCAAGCGTGTTCTGAAGTCTCCTAGACGTTGCGAGGTTTGCGGCGTGAGTGGTCATTTCCTCGGCCTTCCCCCTAGTTTTCCGATCTCTCGCATGTGGTCAACCCCGTACATCTCCACACACTTCATCCCACCCTTTGTTGCGTTAGTCCTGAAAAAGTCATTGAGCTTCGCCCTTCCACAAGTGGGGCAAACATCCATGCCGTGAAACTCTTTAGTCCTCAATCCACCACGCTGCTGCTCTCGTAAAGTTAGTTTGTGTTTCATACTGTCACCAGTTCCCGCCGGGGTGAGCGGTCTAATAAGGCTGTGGCCTCATGCAAGGGTTTCTGTTGGGCCTCGATGTATTGGTGCGCCTGTGCCTTGCGCTCGTCCATCAATGCTTGTAACTTCTCTGCTCTCCACAGCCTTCGCATGGCATCCCTGATCTTTGCGGCCAGATGGGGCCTGATCTGTTCCGCCTCTTCAGCCGCCTCCGCTAGCAGTTGATAGGCTTTTCCCTGCCAGACGTCCATGTGGGTTTCCACATCTTCCGCGATGTGGAGTTCGGAGTGTGCACCCTGCCTTAATGCCTCGGCATTCATTACCTGCTCCTGGGCGAGGTTAGTTGCGGTCGGCTTGCGGTTCATTGTTGACCTCCGGGGTGTACTTGAGTGCCTTTGCCAAGATGCTCCGAATGGTATCGGCCTGGCTCATCATCCGGCGTCTGGATTCTTGCTCTAGTGCCGCCTTCAGACCGGGTGGCGCTGGTACCTTGATCCATGTCACTTTGTTCACCATTCTCCTCTTCCCCCTTCGGTTGCCTGGTCTTTCTATCAGTCCGGTATGGATACCTATACTATATTTCAGAGACAAAAAATATATAGCCTGTTTACCTGGACTGCCTCACTGCCCGTTATGGTAGCACAATCCACACACTTTGTCAACACCCTTTTGACCCAAATGTGGTAAATGGTGATATACTCTATCCACGATGGAAAGACAGAAGCAGATTGGCAGACTGCTTAAGGATGCTCGTGAGGCTCGTGGTTGGGGAGTGAGAGAATATGCACGACGTTTTGGTTGTGCTCATAGCGCCATTGCAGCCAAGGAACGTGGAGAGCAAGACCTCAGCCTTTCCGAACTGGAGCGCCACGCTGAACTTCTGGGAGTCAGTATAGATTATTTCCTCAAAGGTGCACCGAAAGCAAAAAGGCATCCTGATGCGATAATTGACGAGCTGCGCCAGACTATTCGGGAACAATGGCAGCAGATGCCCCCCCATGCCCGTGTCCCTCTCTACAACCAGGCTCTTGCCCTCGGCTCCAATGGAAAACTCGCTATCGATAATCTGGAAGTTGCCGACTATATTATGTATCCCCACTCGGAGTGGAAGCCTTCCCTGGGAGCTGCGAAAACTGACGGCTCGTGCCTAACTGGTATAATCGAAAGTGGAGACATTGTCATTTTCGATACGGAGTTACAGTCACAGAATGGCGACTACGTTGTCTGTACTCATAAGAAACCTGAAACCGATGAATGGGAGACCGGCGTCAAGCGTTTCCGTCATGTCAATGACCATCAATTTATTGAGGACAATGAGAGAAGTTATACCTTGGAGGACTGTCGGATCTTGGGGGTGGTCGTTAAAGTTATCCATGATTTTCTGAGGAGATAGACCATGAAAAAGGCTGGCGTATTTATATCTTTATTTATTATCCTGTTAAGTTCCCCTGTAATTTTATTGGGTTGTGACAGTGATGCCAAAACTTTAACAAAAACCGTAGAGGTAACTAAGGAAATTCCAGTTGAGAAGATTATAGAAAGGACAATTGAAGTTGAAAAGCCCATTAAGGTAGTGGAACAAATTCCAACGGGTATTTCGCAGGCAGATTATGATAAGTTAGTTGCAGAGTTAGCATCTACTAAGACTCAGGTTTCGGCATTGACTACAGAGAATACCAAACTCAGAGATCAATTGTCCCAAGTATCAAATCCACCACCGAGTAGTATTCAGTTGGTTTCCGTGGACTACAGGGTCACCGAACAGAACAGTACCTGGTGGCGTTATTCATACCAAGTGACCATTCGGAATACGGCTGCCGTGCAACAGGTAGTGAGTGGCAAATTGCAGTATCAGGATAGCGCAGGGTTCGAGTTAGACTATTCAGACATCTACAACAAGGTGGTGGCTGCTAATACCGACACAGTTATTTCGGATTCCGACCTGATTGGCAGTGACAAAGCCTCTAGGGTTGCAAAGTTGGTTGTCACTATTGAACGATAAATCGCCATGACCTACACGATCACCTTTCACCATGCCAAATCCCCGAACCTCGCCTTTGCTCTGAAGATGGCCAGGGCAAGCCAGGGGTTCAGGGAAGAGGCCGATCTCTATCATGTTGAGTATGACCTTGCCCACTTCAAAGACTTCGTTGCCCTGACGCAAACCGTAGGCTCATGGAAGAACACTGAGGTGGTTATAGATGGCGATGTGGTGCCCCAACTATCGGTCTGGAAGTTTTACCGGGTCGTGGAATGCTACCAGAACCGCGAGAAGTTCCAGCATAAGGAGTTCTGGTGCAAGGTCAACGATTATGGCGATGACCTCATATTTCCTTGCAAATTACTCAACCTGCAATATTATCTCGATCAGAACAGGGACTGGAATAGAGAGCGCATCCTTTTTGAGATCGAGCGCCAGCTCAGGGGAACTATGGCATGGTACTGCCCGATGCTAGACCGCTCACGGATAGAAAACCTTGCTCTTGAGGCTTACCGCCAATCACCCCAGGCGATCCGGCTTTTCACGGAATCCATGCCGAGGTTTTGATGACTAAGAATACCACAGAAGGACGGTTTTCTGCGCCTTACCTTCCAAGCAGGGTGTCGAGGGTTCGAATCCCTTCTCCCGCTCCAAAGCATCCTAGACAACCTGCTTTTAGGAGAAATAGCTTCCCAATGGCGGTTTTAGACAACCTGCTTTTAGATAAAACAGCCCAGCATTACCTTACTGCGTGTCAGGCCGAGGGCAAGTCAAAAAAGACTGTTGAGAGTTACGAACTGAACCTTCGACACTTCAGCACCTTCATGCCATCCGGCACTAAACTATTAGAGGTCACCCCTCAGAATATCCGAGAGTTCATGGTGACGGTCATGGATCAGTCGGATAACCGGGCGCACCAGCATTACAGAGTCCTTCATAGTTTCTTTGCCTGGTGTACTCAGGAGGGCTTTCTTGACTCCTCCCCCATGAAGAACATCAAGGCCCCCGCCGTTGGGGATATAGTGATAGAGACGTTTACCGCAGATCATATCAAAACCCTGTTGGATGCTTGCCCCCCGCCTAGATCGTTCCTGGGGGCCAGAAACAGGGCTATGGTGTTGATGTTTCTGGATAGCGGCATAAGAGCCTTAGAATTGACCTTGCTGCAATTATCAGATATGGACATTAAGACGGGACTATTCAAAGTCCGGGGGAAAGGACGGAAAGAGCGGATATTGAGGATCAGCGCCAAACCTCGCACAGCGTTACTCAAATATCTTTTGCTCCGAGAAATGAGGGTAAGGCCAACCGAGAACACCTTGTTTTTGAGTGAGGAAGCGCGGCCATTGACCCGAAACGCCGTGACTGGAATCATCGAAAAGCTCGGCCAGTCAGCCGGAATCACAAGTGTTCGGTGTTCCCCTCATACCTTCAGGCATACGTTTTCTATCAACTTTCTCCGAGCTGGGGGAAACATATTTGAACTTCAGATACTCTTGGGCCATAGCAGTTTAGAGATGGTCAAACGGTATTCCCGCACGCTGAATACCGATGATGCTCTCAGGGCACACGAGAGGTTTAGCCCAGTCGATTGGATGCTGAAATAGTTTTTGCCTGGAGCGGTTGGTCAGGCCGCCCCAGGCTTGAAGGAGGAAAGGGAGATAAGGGGCTAGATAATCTGACCGTCGATGATCCGATAATTCCTGAGAGTGAACATACCGTCCGCTTGGGTCTCCACTGTAGCAAATCCGTGGTTCCACTTATTGAGCGGTCTGTACTCCGGGTGCAACTGGCAGGCGCAACCGATGCTCCAACAGGTCATCATTTCGCCCTTGATGTTTGACTCCGTATGCTCCGAGGTCTGGTGAAAGTGGGCGCATGCCGCGCTGCTATGGCTCTTCAGGAACAACGTCCGCGCCGGATTGACTGGGACAGATACCCCTCCGCCGAACTCATGGCCGTGGATATACGAGAGCTTCCCGATCCAGGTCACGCGCTTATCGCCATACATCTCCACCCCGATGTTGAAGAGGTCGAGGATATTCTCAAGCCTCAGTTCCGGGATCGGTTGCCCGGACTTTGTGTCGTAAAGCTCTTTGTGGTCCCAGAGGTAATGTTTAAACCTTTCCTCATGGTTCGACAGGTGATAGTAAATGGCCGTCTTTGGAAACTCCAGGCGCATCACTGCGAAGAACTGTCTGCCGGCAGTGAGCTCATCTTTGATCTGGGGCTTACTGGGATCTCTCCGAAACCATGACATCTGATAGAAGTCGAGCACTTCATCGACGAGTATCCATTGCGGCTGATATTTCTTGGCATAGTCGAGGATACACGTCAGCGCTTGCTGATCGTGGTAAGGGATATGCAGGTCTGCGATGATCAGGCCACGGTGAAGGTCGGTCGGGATGAAGAAAGGTTTGTACTCCAGGGAGTAGGCTTCCGGGAGAGAGAAGGGGTTTTCGGGGGATGGTTCTTGGAGGAAGCGCCGGTCTGACAAAAACTCCCGACTCCTATTCCCTTGTCTACCCCGATAGTATCTTATCGTTGTGCGAATTGCGTCTTGGTTTGCGAACAGGTGTCCGTCCTCAGACTGAGCGATGAACCGCGCCAGTGTGAGCGAGGGCATGTCGGGATACCGCTCAAGGTACTTGGCGACCACTTTACCCTGTATCTGTTTTGTTGCTACCATCTCCACCCCTCAGACTGTGTTATTCAATCTCCTGATATACTCGAACAAGTCCAAGAATTTATTGGCATAACAAGGGTCTTTTCTGTCATGGGCCCGGGGAACTCCGAGAATGGTCATCCACCGTTCGGCCCAGTCCTCAAGGGGTTCTTTCGCCGGGTCACATGGCGGGATCTCGTGAATGGTGATCGGGATTTTCACCGACCGGCAAGGGCAATCTTTTAAGCGATGTTTCATAACATTTTTGTTATTAAGTCTTCGGGACTTATCCTTTATTAGTCATGTGTTCCAACACTCGGAAGTATATCCAAGTGTCAATCACATAGAGGCACACTTCTACAAAGGTCAGCATTGCGCCACGGAGCCATGCTTCTTGACCATAGCAAATACCGCAGTATGTCCCTAACGGTATTGTCAAGGCTCCGAGTAGAACTGTCAGAGCTTTCAGTTTGTGATATTGGGGGAGGTTTCTCACTGTCAGTCCCCTTTTCACCGATTGTTGAAACTGTCATTTCAGACACATCCATGCTTACACTTATCGCTTAAAGCCGACATTTAGTAACAAAATAGCTTCGGTTTGCCTCATAATCCCCAAGATTCACCGTGACCGTCTCCCCTTGATAGTTCGCCTGCCCCGACCAACTGTCAGCCGGGGTTTCCCACACCGACAGCGCTGGTGACAAAGATCGAGTATCCCCTGCCTGCTGGTGTAGGCTATTGTTTGGAAGCGATGGCGGTGTTTTGGGCTCCATTAGAAATCTCCCGCATGTTTCGGCCAGTGGATCTGCCGGTCCCGAAACCTGTCTTTGAACCACCTGACGAGCCTTTTCATGGGCCACCCCTATTTATTCTGTTGGTCTTCTGTTTTGCCAGTAATAAGGTCGGTTACCGAAGGGAACCACTTCCACCCAAGCTCTTTAAGGTTCTGTGTGATGAATCCAATATAGGTAGCAATGACTCCTGCCAGTGCCAGGGTGACTACCGGTTTCCATACATCATCAATCAAGGCTACTGCCCCCACTACCAGATAACCGAGAATGAACATCACCTTCTCGCCCACAAAGCCTCCAAACTTCTTCAGGTTAAAAGTTCCGGTCTTTATTGCTACTATCACGCCCAGGAAGAGATTGACCAGTAGCAAAATCACCAAAGCGGCCAACTTTGGCCCGTCCACCAGATTTGTGTACTGTTCCCACATATCCTATTCCTCCTTTATGTAGGGTTTACTTCTAACCCAACACTCCATCTTGCGAAGTGGTGAATTGAATCCTCAGTGTTATCGAACAGATTGATCTTGAAACCGAGCTTGTCAAAAAATAGTTGTTGTACTCCGAGGGCCATTGCCTCGAAAGGCTGTGTCTGGCCGGGGCTCAATCCCCAGGAGGCCTGTTTTAGATGGACGCATTCATGGAGAATGGAAGCCGGAAGCCAGATGTCAGGGAAGTAATAATCATCCTTAATCAGCACTGCCCCTCTTGAAGCGTCAATCCCCCCGCTTGCGTAAGGAGCGCTAGGAACAGGAGTATCAACGATCTCGACCACCTTCGCACCAGTAAGCACCCACCCAACATACGCCGCATTGATCATCGACTTGGCATAGGCTATTCGGCCGGCATCAACAAGATGGTGCGTACCCAAATACCTGACCTCGATGCTCTCAGGCCACCAGAGGGACTTATTAAGGTCTTGGAACGCCTTTATCCACTGCGCCCTCTGAGCAGTGATATAGGCCAGTTGTTTTTTGCAGACTTCGGTGCATTCGGTCATTATCAATCCCCAAAAAGGCCAGTGTACTTTTCGATTCCCACACCGGCCAACACTGCGACGATAGCTCCGACCACCTGTAATACTCGGATAGTCAGATCGTTGCCTTGTTTCTGCGCCTGGGCTTGCCCTTGTTGCACGGCATTGATAATCTCCAGACCATTGTCTTGGGAGTCGTTCTTATGCCTCTCAGCACAGGTAGCGGAGATGGCAGTAATTTGCTTACCGTTATCGTTTACCGCATTCCAGAGCTTAGGGATATTGCCATTCAGATTATCCATCCGGCCATTGATACCTCTAACCTCACCAGTCAGAGTCCCTAGTTCCCCCTTTATCTCCAGTAACACAGTCTCAACTTCCGCCATCTCACACCACCTTTCACGCAAGCCCCACATGTTTGGCCAGGATAGCCAATTTGTCAGTGGTCGTGGCGCTGGCAAACGGCAAGGCCGCTTTTATGTTCGCTTCTAAGGTCTGGTATTCAGATTTGGTGATCGCCATGAAGCTCTTGTCCGTTATGGCTACAGACCCGCTCGCTATCCCGACCACGTTTCCCTTTTCGTCGATTCGTTTGTAATAAAACATCGTTACGCTCCGTAATTCCCTTCATACGTTCCAGCACTGCAAGGATTCGAGGAACTTGAGACTTGATATATTCGTACTGAGTTATTGAAGATCACATAGTGAGTCGCGGCGGCATTGGAGGGGCAGGAATATATCAGCCCACCATCAGCCTGTATGCCGATAACCTCTGTTGCAGTACCATCGCCAGTAATAACGACTTTGAGTATTCCCTTACCGGACGTTAGAGCCAGGTAATCATAATTTGCCGCATGCACCTGGCCATTCACCCATGACCCACTGAGAGCAGAAGCGAGGTTCTTCCCGCCGTCAGCGTAGGACTTCCTGACCAGTTGATTAGCCGTGGTCGGGTCGGAGGCTGGGCCTACAGGGATCGAGTCAAAGGTCTGGACGCCATAGATGGTCTGGGCGATATTGAGGCCCGGAGCAATGGCAACCCAGGCCGGAGCACTGGAGCAATAGTATAACTTCTGCTCGTCGCTGGCCCATGCCAGAGCACCCTGAAAGTCCGCAGAGGCCGCCGGGAAATTGGCCTTAGTATCCACAAATATGCCCGTGTACCCCATGTTCGTGGGGCTTCCCTGTAATCCTTCAGTCCAGTGCGTAATCCATCCCATACACCACCCCTAGTTATGCGTGATAGTCCATTCGATAGTGATATCCGAACCGCCCCCGGAGTTGTCATAACTCAGAAGCGCATGAGTGCATAGCGTGCCGCTGTCACCGGTTCCACTCGCATCATGGCCAAAAATTCCAGCTTCCTTGATGTTGTAGGTGCAAACAGAAGCCGCAAAGAATGTCCGCAAGGTGGCCACGTTTGAGGCACGTGATTTCCCTGTAATCGCCTGCCTGCATACCTCGGTTTTGAGCTTTGTATCCCCGATGGCCGGGGTGTCTGTTCCGGTGCCGAGGGCACAATAGGTGTAACCATTCGTGTACCCTGCCTCATTAACCATAAGGGCCGCTTCGAGGCCCTTGAGCAACGTCACCACCAGGTTTCTGCGTTCTACAACAGCCACAACCTCGTCAGTGCCTTTTCTGGTGGCGATGAGTTTTACTCTTCCGATAGTCCGCCCTGTTAGGTCTCTTATCTTCTTCATGCCCTGCACACCCAATAGCCGCATTTGATAGTTTCGGAATCCTCGACCGCCTTGCAATAGTATTTGAGGCCGCTTTCGGAATGGGCAACTGCCGTATCCTCCAGCGTTGTGGAGTCCGCGAAATCAAAGAGATTGGACACCACCTCATCGGGGTTGTAGTCGTGATGGTTAACCTTATCGTTGAGATCCGCCAGGTTATCAATCACGGTGTCATTCGGGGTTGACCCAGCCATCGTGATTTCATACTCGATGATCTGCGATGAGGCTCCGGTATTCGATAGGAGAATAGTTGCCTTGACCTTTGAGATGGTCAAGTACCGCGCCAGGGATAGAAGGCCATTGACAAACCAGACCTTCTGTCCGACTTCAAACCCTGCCTGAGTGGTCCGGCAGGTGATAACATGCTTTCCGTAACAGTGCTCATTAAGGTATGCTCGCCCGATCTGCTCCGCTTCCTCATTGGAGAGGATATCCTTATTAACGATCTTGTAATCGTACCACCGGCCATAATCATCGTAGCTGTCCTGAGAGCGCACCGTCTGGGACACCGAGGCCAGATAGCGATAGGTAATTCTCCAACCCTTGACTAGATTCGACGGAGCCGTGTTGAATTCCAGCGTCGAACTCACCACATTGAAAAGGACATCGACGGTGCCGAGGGTGTCTACCTGATCAATCCCGACCGTCTGGGCCGTCCATGAGGGTGAACCGTCTGATCCGGTGTTTTTCTCAACAACTATCCGTGTTGGATTGGTGCTCGGTGCCTGGACCCTCTCGTTGTGAAGTTTGAATTTGGTCTGCGTTCCATTGGAGGGGTAAATCTCGGTAATGTCGTCGGTCTTGTAATTGCCGCCAACAACCGTGATCCGGTTAGCTATCCCTGTAGCATCTTTGGAATATCTCAGATCATAATAGGGGAATGAGGTCGCATTGTCCGGTGAACTGCTAAGTGAATATGGGGCGTAGCTTTCCTCTGGGTCGTGGTAGTGGAGCAACTTATCATCGTCAACATACCACTCTTTGCCATGCGCATCGGCCAGGGTGTCAATCATTTTATCAAGGCGCATGTGGTTCATAACAAAGGTATCATGCGTGCCGGATGATTCGGATATCCCGGCGGTGCTGATTTCCGGCAGGGCAGCGGCTACCGCATCTGCTATGATGTCCGCGTCTGTCTTTGTGGCGTAGACCTTCGCATAGTAAGCCGTGGAAAGCAGGAGCGCATACCCCTGACATCGCAGGTGGTATATCAGCGTGATTCCGTCTATCTCGATATCATAATCGGCCACCACCCCGGCGAAATACTTAGTGGTTCCTGCCGTATCTGTGACCGCCACCGCCTGAAGATCGGATATCGTGACCACGGCGGACGGATCCTTAATATCGAATGTGCATGTCTTCAGATGCGCGCCTTTCTGGGACTCAATAACCAGAGTCTCAAAGTACACATACGACGTTACGGCTACTCCGCCGAGGGTGATCTTCTCTATCATGCGAAAGCCCTCTGCAAACGTGCTTTTCTGGTGAGTGAGTTAACAATAAGTGTGTCCAGTTTCTCTTGCCCGACATAGAGGTTAATGACCGTCGGCTCATCCCGACCCACCCCGGAGAACCGTTCCCCGCCGTGAGCCACTACCAGTTGGGGCATTCCGACCGGGCCGGGAACCATACCGCCGGAATAGAACTCAGGCAGTTTAATATCAGGAAGCCATGAAAAGGGACTGAAATCAAACCCTGGAATAAGAGTCTGGGAACCCAGCCAAGTATGAAGCACCCACCCTTCATAATGCCAGGAGAACTCCCTGATAGCTTTAATCATCCCATTGATACCAATTATCACTGCATTGAATGCGCCGTGAAAGACTTCTTTTATCTTGTCGCCAATTGCCGTGACAGCATCGCCGATGGGTTCCACAAAACCCTTAAGGGAGTTCACCATACCCTGAAATACCTCGATTTCCCATACCCACAAGTCCCAAATAGCGTCACCGATAGCCGAAAACGCAAATGTGAACGGCTCCACGAGCCACGTCTGTAATTCCTCTTTCATTGCGCCCAGGCGTTTCTTAACATCGGCTAGTTCGCTGATACGCTCCGCCAGGCGATCAAATAATGGCGTGAGGACTGGCTCAATCGTATTCCCGATAGTCGTTGATAGATCGTTGAAGGAGTTTTTGAGATTAGCGAACGATGTACTTGCTTTATCCGTGTTCTCCCGAACAGTTTCCAGATAGGTGCCCAAGTTCTCCATTGGGGTCTTTGCCTCGTCATAGGCTGGCCCCATCACCTCGCGGAGCATGTCGGCATTGCCTTGATATGCCTGGGTCACAAGGTTGACTGCATTCTTCTGATCCATAAGACCAGAACTGACCAACATATTTACTTCATTCAGCAATTGCTCCGCCGTGGTTAAATCCCCAGTGACCATCAGGAGGTTAGATAGAGAAGTCCGCTGTTCCTCATCGGATATGCCAGTCTGATACTGCTGAGAAGCAATAACACCCTCGATCTCGTTTTTCAGGTCGGCATAGTCAAGCCCCACGTTCCGCAAGGACACCCTCAAACTATTCAGGCTGGCCGTATGCTTATTTGCCGCATTGATCGCCACCATAGCTGCACCTGTGGCCATCCCCACGGATCCCACAAGCAGCATCCAGTTGCTTCTAAGGTGCCTAATATTGGAAGTCAGGGACTTGTTAGACTCCTCCAGTTCCTTCTTGGCCTCATCCCGCGCCCTGATGATGATTTCCAGAACAGCCTGATCGGTTGCCATTACCTTCTCCTGACCGCGCTTTTAGCCTTCGCCCTGATTTCCGCCTCTGCGTCCTCCGCTTTTTCGCTGTTGGCTCGCCACTCGGTCTGCATGTACTGCCAGAACTCCTCGACTATCTCGTGTGGAGCATCACACAGGTCTGTATAGCTCCACCCCATTTCCTTACAGATCAGATATTCTTTGTATCTGGCTGGGATGCTTCGCCCTCGCCCGTGGAGGAAGGCAAGGAGTTGTTTGTCAATGCGCCCGCTTTTTTTTGCGGGTTCCTCCGGGCAATCTCGGTTAAGATATTATTGGCTGTCACCACGTCAAGGGATTCGATATTCTGAGGTGTCACCGGCGCCGGGTTACCTTTGGCGTCTTTATAACTCCATGCAACGATGTTCCGCTTGAGCATGGTCAACTTTCCGGTGTGGACCTCGATATCATCCACGGCGATCTGGCCGTCGGTGTTATCTTTATTGACCACTACCTTAAACATCGACTCCTGTAACGCCACGTGGTCGGCATACGTCATGCGCCGCTTGATATCCACCCACTCACCGGGCTCTGGTTCTATCCGGTCAACCTCAAATGGGATAATCGGCATGATCCCCTCCTTCTTCCTCTCCTTATGGCAATGTAGCCACCTTATTGACAATGACCGCCGTAATGAGCTTGCTCCATGTGGTGTCGTATTCGGCCTCAATGGTCACGGGCACGACAGTCTCGCCGTCCTTGTCCCCCAGGCTCCCGAACTTGGTATAAACACCACAAAATGAGATGGTGGCCGTCTTATAAGCACTGGCGGATCCCGCCAATGATCCGGTGGCCTTGAGTTGCACAAACCTCTTGGTGCCGGCCACGTACAATAAGCGTTCGGCCTCCAGCACCGAGGAAAACACCAGATTCATGTCGAGTGTGATCTTCTTGGGAGGCTCGGCCAGACTGGTGAAAAATAACGTCGTTCCGCCGTGCTTTACGGGCTTGAATCCACTGATCTTCAGGGAGAAGTCCACCAGATGGGAGGCCACCTCAGTCCCGCCCAATCCTGCCCCGGTGCTGTCGATATACAACTGGGTCTTATTGGTTAAGATAGCCTCGACTGTCGGCAGTGCAATGGAGTTTGTAAAGCTGGAGGCTGCCAGATTACGGGCGAACATCTTGGCCTTGACCTTCCACGGCTCATGCATTGCGCCGGATATAGTTAACTCTTCGATGCCCGCATACTCGACCTCGTGTTCCTGTGCATTATCTCCATATTCCAGTGTAAACGTGGTCGGGGTGTTGGCCGAATCATCACTGGGGTCGTATGTCCACGTATAGGCGGTCGTGTCGGTCGGACCAGTCTTACTCCCGGTCAGCAGTGCCATGTGAAGGAAATAGAGGATTTGCTCAAACGTGGCATCACCATCGAATCCCAGTTCTACCGCCTCACCGGCAATTACCGTCCGGTGATTCTCCATCAGGACACCAATCTGGTCGACAGGTCGATGGAGGGTCATTAACTCTTCCATTGTCAACTGCCCCAACAGCCGGGCAGAGGCGTCAACCTTTGTCCCGGCCGGAGACTCTGTCCCTATCTGTATTTTCCTGAATGCCGATATCCCGTAAGTAGTCGTCATGATTCACCCCCTTATGCGTATGTGACCGTGGTGCGTTCTTCCACCTGACACACCATGATCTGTTTCCAAAATTGCATTGCTCCAACCTGCCATATTTCAGGTGGCCCCGCGCTTTTCAGAATGGCCCTTACCACTCCTGTGGCTGAGTCCAGTGTCGGGTATTGATCTATCTTATCTATAAGCGCCTGCCGCTCCGTTCGGATATTCCCGGCAACTGTTGATTGCTCACCGCCCCATAGGACGTAGAGTTCAACATTGATTGCCCAGGCGGAGCGCATGTACTGGGTCGAGACATATTCCCTCTCGAATGATCCGGGTTGTAAAACCACGGCCTTTGCATTCCCTTTAGCTAAGACTCGATAATCACCGGATGCCACGTTAGTTGTCGAATATCCGGTGGCCTTCTTGATCACCGTGGCTAAGGCTGTTTCCACTGTGCTGTATGACATTACGCGACCTGCCCTTTTCCTGAAAGATAGGCTGTGACCCTCTGCCCCATCTTCTGGATAATCTCGTCCAGTTGGGGTTTAAGCCTCTGATATACCCGGACGTGATAGGGATTCGCCGCTGTCCCGGGGTGGTTAACCTTCCGCGCGAAGACTATCTGCCCGCCGATCTGGAACCTCAGTGCCTTTGCCCGGACTGGCCTGATCTCGTGCGGCGCCGTCCCTTCCCTGACAAAGTAACCATAAAAGGCCCCGCTATTGGCCGCCCTTGCTCCTTGCCGGACTGAGAGCTTTTGGGTGGCCGGATTATCGATGATCTCAAAGGTAGTCGACCGTCTGAGCTTTCCGGTTCGCTTGGGGGTCTCAGACGCCAGAGGCCCCGACTCCTGCCCTTTATGCGGAACAATCAAACGCCCCATAGCCCGGAGTCCTTCATTGACGGACATCACCAGTGCGGATCCCGAACGCCCGAATCGGTCTCCTAGTCCATGATCATCAATATCAACTGTTATCGGCATAGGTCACTCCGTGTAATCCCTCGTTCCGGGATAAGAGTCCCTGTCCCTGGTAAACAACGGCACCTTATCATTGCCGTCCGCGTCATGCTCTGAACCTGATTTGAGAATCCCCCAAACGCTCTGGGTATGAGCGGCGTTCAGTTTTCCTTCCTTGATGTTCTTCAGGCATCGCTTCAATAAATTCTCATACATCTGCTGGCGGGAGTTGTCTGTATCTCCTTCGGGGTTATAAGATAGCGCCGGGATGGTGCCGAGTAAGCGAGCGGCGGCACCGTAATTATTGGACGCCGCCAGGTAAGCATGGGCAGTCGGATAACTGGTGCTGTTGACCGGCACCGTGTAACCCGCCATCTCCAGTTCGGAGTTAATCTCAGCGGCTACATTGTCAAGCTCGGCCTCTACCTGGGTGGTGGTCGGAACCGTGCTGGCGCCGAACGTCCGGCTGGCAACAATGTCACCGATCAACCGCTCCACGCCAGTCACCGAGCCATAAGTATTTGTCCCGACGCTCATTTCTTACCCTTTTTTCCTTTCTTGCATCCCATGATTCACCGTCCCTTCAGATTTTCATCTCGGTTATCACTTCGTTCTTCTCGTTGCACTTATATATCAAAGTCCCATGCCCCGATGCGCTGATCTTGGTGTTGGGTTCAAGAGCGGCCTTAAATGTATCAATGGCCTCGGTCTTCGCCTTTAAGGATTTGAACCTCAAGGCTCCGGTTCCGAGTGAGATTGTGATTTCATCTGCCATGTTGTTCTCCTAAGCGTAAGTTGAAACCTTCAGCAGAATGTCATAGTCCACACCGTCAATTCTCACTCTCAGTCCGTGTGTCGCTGAGACTGAACCTGTAGTGTGGAATACGTTGGTAGCAGAAGTGGCCGCAGTTAAGCCGTTAATGGTGAACAATGCTCCCACGGCGTTCCATGCGGTGATTGCGGTAGCGTCTCCACCAGTACTCATAAACATGAATGCTGTGTAGGGTGAAGACACATGACTGGCAGGACAGTTAAGCTCGGACTCAACAGGAGCGTAGTTCCCTCCAAGCCCCGAAACGTCTGAGGCTGGAAGAACTAACTCGAAGCATCCAGCAGACAACAGCCCCGATGCCCTTCCGTTTGTGTTGCACTCCACTTGAGCCTTGAAAGCATTGGCATAAGAGCCAAGTGCCACATCGGTGGACATATTGACCTTGACTCGGCCTCCGACCTGTCCGGCTCCTGTCAGAATGTTGTTTATCAGGATCGGCTCGTAGGACGTGGAGCCATCTGTAGAACCACAGGTAGTGTAGATTGCCAGCGCCTTGTTGCCGTTGTATGTGAGCGTTTGGGGTGTCGCCGAAACTCCCAGCCCTAAACCGCCAGAAGCGATATAGGCTGCTAAATTAGTTCCCCCCTCAGTCGGTGCGCCAGTAATCGCCAGAGTTGCCGCTATCGTGGCTGCTCCTGTGCCGATGGTGATGTTCGGCTCGGACAGGAGTAAAGAGGCCAGCACGGGGACTGTGCCTGTGTTTAACGTGATAGCATTGGTAGAGTTGACAGCGAACCGAGCGAGGTTGGCTGCGGCGGTATTTGTCAATGCCGGATGGTCAACTACAATACCATTTACGGCTGTTGAGGAAAGGATAGTTGCCTCTTGGAAGGCAAAGGCTCCGGCGGAATGGGACAACCTATTTGCCCCCGCAATGTAGAACTTCATCACGTCAGGAGTCGCTACAGCCGAGCCATCATAGAGGATACCGCCCCTTGCGTTTGAAGCAGGCTCACCAAACAGAATGCCTTTCGTGTTAGCGTTTGGCCCCAGAATGGACAGGTATATGTCGGCACTATTCTCAAAGGTTGCAACTGTTCCTGCTAAGGGTGCTACCGTCCCAGCCGTTGCGTTCCACACATGCAACAGAGAATCGGGAGTAGGGCATGAAGCCGCACCTACCATTACACTCTGTCCGTTGGCCTGTAGAGTTAATGCCGCAGTGCTTGAGATGGTGTAGGCTTTTTGGAAAGCCCATGCACCAGCCGTTTGAATCATCTCAGAGGTGATGGTGAGTCCGGTTACGGTAGCCGCACCAGCCCCAAAGGTTCCTACACCTGTTATGTTCTGAGAGGCTCCTGTAATCGCACCGCCCAAAGTCACCGCCGGAATCGTCCAAGTTCCCGAAGCCGTCCAAGTGCCTTTGGCGATTGACGAATCTAGCGTGCAAGCATCAAGCTCGCAGACATCGGTTGCCGCAGTGGTGAAGGTGATAAAGGTGGTGTCGTTGGCCTTCATCAAAAGGGTGTTGCCGTTAGTGCCACCAGAAGCCAGTATAGAACCAGCAGCAAAGGTCATGTCACCTACATTGGTGAAGCTCTGATCCCCACCTGCAATAGCACCTCCGAGAGTAAGTGCAGGCATGGTGACTGTGCCGCTGGCTAACCACGTCCCTTCCATAGTAATGTTAGCCAGCGTGAAACTTGGCGTATTCCCTGCTGTCAACGTCCCAAACGTAATAAACCCAGGCCCTGTGTCATTATCGTAGGCTTGGAATAGTACGGTATCCGCAGCAGTCTTACCTGTCTGGATTGCAAGGCCAGTGCTCAAGGCTACATTTTTCCCAAAGGTAATCAGTTCATTGGGTTTATCAAAGGTGTACCAGTTCTCGTTTGTTCCCCACGCAGCAGTCAGGGCATGCTGGAAATAAACCGCGTTCCCGTTGGCGTCCCATCTCCACTGTCCGGCAGGGTCAGTTTGATCGGACTCGGTCAGATAAAGGGTGTCCTCCGCCGTGCGGATGATAATGCTGGTGGCCTCAATCGGATGAGAGAAGACTATTCGTTGTTCGGAATTGTCCCAGTCAATATGCGGGGTTCCGGTCACGTCGATAGTGATAATTCGCACGTCTCCGTCCGCAGCAGGCTTGAAATTCAATCCCTTAGAGACCGCATCCAGAGAGACATAGGCAGTAGCTGCATCGCTCAATACCGCAAAGGTCGGCTCGGTGATGGCATTGAAAAAGCCGAGGTCTTTATCCAGGATGGTCTGGTCTCCGATGGCGAACACCGGAACATCAGTTGCCCCGCCATTAGGCAATGCAAGGATTACGGCATTAGCGTTGGCGTCCTTTGTCTCGAATCCGAGGGAGGCCACACCGCCGAAGGTGATGAATTTGTCGTCTCCCATCACCACAGAGGCCGGGGTTATCGCCCCGGTTTTCGAGATAGAGCAAACGGTGACACCGTCACCTTGGAGGGCAAGGATGTCACCCAATCCTCGCTGATTAACGGTTAATGCCGCATTTGTGTCATTGGCACTTATATATCGCGCCCATTTTCCTATGCTTCCGCCAGCGCCCCTACCCATCATCACACACCCCCTAGAATGAACTGAAGTCGATATTCACCGTGCAGGTTTTCAAGGGGCTATCTGTGGGAACCCCTCCATAAACCACACGGATCAGATACCACGGGAACGGATCAGCCACGACCTCATATCCCGTGGAGGCATTGGAGACGGTGGTAGTAGTCCCGATCTGGTGAACACCTGTTCCCCCGACAGTCCCGGTAGCCGAGTGCATCCCATATACCGCAAACGTCAAACTCTGGTTTGCCGGGTTATCCACGGCCACGGTGAAACGCCCTTTACCTCGGCCATCCACCTTGAAGTCGTGGTTATCGGCATCGTCTGCCGTGAATGAACCGTATTGATAGGTTGGCGATATTGTCTGCCTGTATTGCACTTGATGCGCCAGGTCTTTGACATCCTCTACCGTCGTCCCCATGTTTGGCCTCCTCTATTGAGTTGTCAGTTTTCGCTATTCATCGTCACCGGCGGACGTTGCTAGGATCTGATCTCGATTCTTGGCAGTCTGCACGGTGCGGGTTTTCATGATTGTATCTGCTATCGGTTTTGCCCCAGGATATTCAGCCTGAATGATGGCTACGGTCAGCCGGTTGAACTGCATCTGCTGGAATAAGTCTGCGGCTCGTTTGTGATCTTGGGTGTTCCGAGCGGATCGCCATGCCGCCTTTGTCTGGGTGTACCCGGTCATGTGGTCGACCATCAAGGCCGCCATGATCTCGGTCTCATACTCGTCAGGCATGGACATATCGACATTGATATCGTCTGCGCCTGCGTTGCGGAGCTTGGCAAAAAGCTCTGCATCGTCCTGAGTGCTTTCCTCTTTGGGTATGAGGTCCTTGAGGCTTTGAGGCTCTTTCTTGGCCTCCGGGGTTGCTGGGGTCTGACCTTTCTCTTTCGACATATTTTCCCTCCTTAAAGGTTATATTCACGGTGGGGTTCACCGTGTTATTTGATTGTGGCGGGGCTTTCGTTGCCTACCGGCCCCGCCTGCCTACAGAGCCACAAGGTGGTCAGCCCTGTGACCCCGTATATGCCTATTTTTTGCCTGCCCTCTCGAAGAACTTAGCCGCAGGCAGTTCCTCAATGAACTGGTCGAACTCGCCGGGGTATTTCTCCGAGATTGCCCGGAGCATCCGCTCTACATGAATCCTGACCACCTTGTTGCCTCTGGTGGTATTCAGGGTGTTCTCGTACCAGTAGCCGTCCTCATCGTGCGGGGTCTGCTGGGTGGTGTTGCCTGATTTGTCGATGGAGTACAATTCCCCGCCGGCCGAATACAGGCCAGCACCGGAGGCACCGGAAGCGCCTGCCGGGGCTACTGTTGCATCCAGCATGAAGATGAAGTTGTCGGCTGCCCAAGCTACCGCCTCGACTCCACCGAGAATCAATCCCGCTGTTCCATTGGGAATGCTTATGCACCCCTCAGTGGCATTGGTGGTGGAGGCCAGGATCAAGTCGCCGTTGGCTGCGGTTGAACCGTAGATGGTCCCTCCGACAGTCAGCGTTCCCACGAATACGCCTGCGCCGCCAACCCACAGTTGAGAATCCTCGTTGACCAGGAGTGCGGTAACATCAGCCGCCCCGGTTCTACAGCGAATCCCGAACACGTTGCCGTGATCGGTGACGTTGGCCAGTGCATTTGCCCCGTCGTGCTGGGAAGCATAGATTTCGATGAGCGCCCGGCCAGCAGTCGAGGTCGTAGTTTCGGCCTGTCCGCCATAGGACTCAATCACAAGGTTCGAGGTCACAGCCGCATTCTCCCCGAGGGCTTGAATTAACAGGCCGCCGGTGGTTGCCGCGAACTTGGAGAACGTGGCGAAGTCGTCCGTCTCCACGCTGTTGGTGACTGCGGTTGTCAGAACAGTGGCCACGTCCGAAGACTTGAAGCATAACACCTGGTCGTCAGCCGCGCCCTGCTCAATCGTGATGCCGATGGTCATATTGGCATTCTCGGTATCCGTGGTTGGCCCGCCTATAGTCATCTGTCCAGCAGGTCCAAGCCTCATCCTCTCAACTACTGCGTTGGTTGCATCAGGAGTGGTCGAGAAGATCAAAGCAGTCGGCATGTCATTGGCGCCGGGAGTTCCATGCACTTTCGCATGAATGGAAGCGCCGGGAGTCGCAAAATCGGTGCCGTCGTCTGCGTAGAACACCACGGAACCCAGCACGTCATCGTCTACAACGATGGTCGAGCTTCCGATAGTGGCATTGCGAGACTTCAGGAGAGCCAGTTCCGGCCCGGTTGCCGCAGCCGCCCACTGTCCGATTGCGATGGTCGAATCAGCAGCCGCCGTTCCGAGGACTTGCACCTCAGCCGCAGCCGCTGTGGTGATGGTGACGCTGACACTTCCGACGATCAGTCCGTTGCCATCCGCGATGCGAACATTGTGCTCTTGGTCAATCCGCATAGCCTCGCTGACTGTGTTGGCACCGTCAGCAGTGGTACTGAAGACAATCTTTCCGGCCATGTCATTGGCAGCCGGAGCAGGGGCTCCGCCACCGTTGATCGCCTGGTTGTCATGTGAGAAGACGATGCTGGCCGCCGGGGTCGCAAAGTCTGCGCCATCGTCTGCATATGCAACAATACTTCCCAGAGTGTCGCCAGCGGTGACTATCGTGGCAGTCCCGATGGTTGCATTTCTGGATTTCACCAGCGCCAGTTCGGGGCCGGTGGTGTCCGCTTTCCAGCACCCCAGAATAGCGGTACTATCCGCTGCGGCGGTTCCCAGTACTTGGAATTCACCAGCCGAAGCAGTTGTTACCTGAGCCGCATTACCAACGATCAAACCCTTTCCGTTGGCTACCACCACGTCAGTGGTCGGGTCAAGGGTCAAGGTTGTGGCTCCGGTGCTGATCGTTGTGGCTACTTGGAAAGCGAAAGCACCAGTTGAATACCTCAACTCGTCCGTGCCGCCGAGTTTGAAATCGATTCGGTTATCAGTGTCGGCCGTGATGCTGGTGTTCGCATCTGCATCGAGCACCAGTTCCAACGCATTGATATCCAGTTTCGTGACCGTGATTGACACGTAATCGGTGCCGTTGATCTTGATGTCAACCTGGTCATCCGTGTCAGCGGTAATCGAAGTGTCGGCATCAGCATCGAGAACCAACTCAGTGCCGTTCAGGTCGATTCCAGCGCTTGCCGTCAACTGCCCGCTGAAGCTATATGCCCCAGACACGCTCAGGTTTCCGGTCACAGTCAGATTTCCAGTGATTCCGGTTGCCCCGGTGATAGTCACCGCGCCGGTGATCGAAGATACTCCCGTTACCGCTATGCCGCCGGTGGAAACAGTCACAGCCTGAGCGAGAGTGATTGCCGCTCCGGCCGCCGTGATAACCGCAGTACCGGCTACCCGCAGTTCGACCACCTTTCCAGTGATCGCATTCACATAGGTGTCTCCGTCATTGTCCCGGACAATATAACAGAGAGTCCCTGCCGGGGCCGCGCCTTCCGTGAGCGTGACTGCCCCCGTAGAACAGGTAACGACTGTCAAAGCTCCAGTTTTTGCAATGCTCCATGTCGAGCCGGAGCCGGTGATATCATTACCCGACCCGCTATTGGCTATGGTAATAGCCGTTCCGGTAGACTGTGCGCCTACAGTAATCGACAACGCATCACCGGACTGTGCGCCGGTCGGGTTCTTGGTGATCGCCAGAATACCGTTGTTGTTGGCCGCGTTGTTGGTCAGGGCAATCGCCCCGCTATCCACGGTGACAGCCTTACCGGATCCTGCTCCGCCATAGTCATAACATGAATCAAGGGTTCCGCCTGCCCCGACGGACGCCGAGTCGGTTCCATCGTGGGTGTGCCCCGTGGATGTGTCAAAAGCATCTTTCAGCTCTTTCAAGAGCCTGGTTATATCGCCTCTTTTTGCGCTTGCTGTCAGTAAACTCGAAGTTGCCAAGGTCCACCTCCCCTCAAACCATCTGTTTCTACAACAGACAGTGTTTTAACCCACCGCCACCGCTTTCCGGCGCTCCGGCCTTCTATTGAGCTTCACCCGGCCAGGTTCCTCAGTAAGCCTCAGATATTTCTCGTCCTTCAGGAGTTCGTCAATGGAAGGAATGGAGGCATCCCCAGAGGCGAATTTCTGCATCAGCATCGCTTCCTTCCGGGGATTGCCTGCCTCCACTATCCAAATATCTCCTGCGAACGTCTCCGGGCTTCCCGCTGGTTCCTGTCCTTTGGGAGCGTATGACCAGCCGCGCCATTGGAACGGTTTGCGAACTCTGTAGGCTTCAAACATTGTTTCTATCTCCGTCTTAGGCTATGCAGTCGAGGTATATGTACCCTGACTGAGTGCTCAGAATCTTCACGCTCTGGTGCGTGAAAATCCGGTTCACATCGCCGCGTACTTTCTCATCCCGATAGCTCTGGACTGCCCACGGAACATTGCCGGCCTCATCCCACATGATGGTGGCCGCGCCGTTGGCTACGCCCTGCCCGGCAGGTTCCTTGAGGAAGATCAGGCAGTTGTCGGTCCAGATGTCGCTGCCGGTGAATGATGCCGTTCCGGGAACCTTTTCAGCGGCGGTGTTCTCCACCGAGTCACCGACGACGATCTCCTGAACATCGAGCACAGCCGCCACCAGTTCGGGGGTCATAATCCCGCGCTGGGTGTATTTGTATTTGTCGATAATCAACGGGTGCTCTTTGAGCTTCAGCCATGCGCTGTTGCCGATGAAAATCGTGTTGGCCTTGCGTCCGGTGTTCCTCTTGATGGTCAGGGTGGCCGTGTCAATCTTAGTGATCGGGTCAGAACCATCAAAGTCGCTCCATTGGTCGGTGCTGGTCAGGGTTGTCGAGGTTCCCCACACCGAGGTCACGAAACAGGCCGCTGCGACCAGCTTTTCCAGTTCGAGTTCCATCAGATTGGTCAGGAACCGCGTGTCCACGATATCCAGACTCTCCGGGAACTGGCTGGCCTTCCGGGTCGGGTCGTCGATCAGCTTTTCAAAGCCAATTTCTTTGCAGCCATAGGTGTCCGATTCGATCCCGTAGCCGACGCGGACATAGCCGCCGTCCTGCGCCCTGGCCGCAGTAGCCGCCCTGCGGAACCAATAGTCCTTTGTCAGGATTGGGATGGTTCCGGTCTGTTGGTCAACCTTCAACTCCGGGGCGAGTTTGCTCCAGAGGAAGCGCTCGTTGCGATACCCCAGGCTGAGATTAGTCAGCACCGGGTTTACGAGTCTAACATCTTTCTGAGTTGGTAAAGGCATCTTACATCACCTCCCGTTTATTTCCCCACGCCTACTCTTTGCCGATCAGCTGCCCCGGATAGAGCAGAACCCAGTGAATCTCGGTATCTGCGCCAGACTCCAGCGCCTTAGCGATGTGATACAAATCCACAGCCGAACCGTCAGCGACCACGGCATCGGAGATCAGGTCACCGTCATTGTCAATGCTCAGGCTGTCTCCTAGAGTGACGTTCCCACCATAGCGGGCCTTGCAGACTCCGCAGTACGCGACGTGAGCAGGTTTACCCGCTGCGTCCGGGTCGTTTTGCAGGATGCCAATAGGCAATTCTGGCGCATTGGCATTGCTGTGCTTGATCACCTGGAATGCCGTCGAGTCGAGCTTGACAGCCCGATACTGGTAACTGGACAAGTCCTCTCCGGCTTTCAGGCCGGGGATATCGATGTAATTGTCAACCATTGCCATCGTTCATAACCTCCTGAGTTATTTCCCTTATTGGCCCTTCTGGGCTTCGTTGTACTCGGCAAAACCCTTCGGGTCTTCACCTGCGAGTTCCACCATCGCCTTTTGGAAGCTGATCTTCTTGGCGGCCGCCCGCTCGTCCACCTTCTTCTCGAAGGCGTGCTTCTCGCCCTGCCCCCCGCGCTTATCGGTGCCGACGGCCTTTGTTGCGGCCTGGGCCGCATCGTTGGCCTTTGAATATGAGGCTAACACCCTATCGGCGGTCTCTTTCCCTGCCTTCTCTTCGATCCCCACCAGTTCGGCAGCGATCTCTTCTGGCTTTCCGGCCAGAGCGGTGAATCCGGCGGTAACCTTCTGGTAATTGGTCACCCTGGCCTCGTGTTCGAGCTGGGCGTTCTTTTTCTCCAGTTCGGCTATCCGTCCGTTCACCTTCTCAAAGGCGGCTTTCTGTTCCGTTGCGGCCTGCATGTTGCCCTTTAACCCATTGATGGCGGCAACACAGTCTTCGATGGTGGCTTCCGGAGGAAGTCCCAAAGCAGCCGCTATTGCACCAAGTTCTTTGCTTTGTGGCATATTTGTGCCCTCCTTTTTAGCCGGGTCATTACCGGCATGATTTCCTTTGTTGAATAATTTATCGAACATGGCTTTCAGTCCTCCGACCTCTTTTTTGAGTTCGGCCACGTCCTCTGCCTCTACTTTGCTGGAATAGATATGCTGTCCGGCCTTCGGCTTCCCAAAGACAGCAACTGCATCAAGTTTGGCTTTATCCACGGCGGGTTCCTGAGCTCCCAGAAGGGCAAAGCCGGTCATCACAAACTTGAATCCATCCCGGTCATCCTCAATCTCGGCGCTCACGGAGTTGTAAAGCCCGGACTCTATGAGATTGGCGATCTGCTCCGGCACTTCAGCCGAGGCAATCAGCATGTCCCCCTGGCGTTTCAGGTCGAGGGTTTTCCCCAGTGTAATCTGGCCGTTGCCCTCATCTCCGGTGACCAGGTCAACCGGAACATCGAGGGCCTGGGCGATTGCGGAGTTGAAGGAATCCGGGGTGTGTCCACATTTTGGAGTAATCGCAATGCCGCCCTTGAAGGCGGCTATCATCTGGTCGAGGTCTTCCGTGGTATAGGTGCGCTCCATACCGGCGCTGTCAGTCCATGTGCCGGAGGCGAACACCTTGATTCCGGTGACGGTTTTCATCGTGGCCTTGTCGAATAGGTTCGGCATATCTCCTCCACTGCGGACAATAAAAAAAGAGCCTCGACATGCAATAACAGCAAGTCGGGCTCTTTGGCCTCTATCTGTCTTTGGCGCTCAAGGCGCTCTATATAGTCTTATCAAAACATAAACCGGAGAAAAAAACATGTCCTAATCGATTTTAGTGGTGTAGATTCACCACTCATAACCACAGTGAGGGCACTTGTTCACCTTCTCTTGGTTAGCGCCTTCATCCTGTGCGCCGGGTTCATCAATATGGAACTGTGTCATCAAGCCCTCAATCTCTTTAATGGCGAAACCAGTTAGCGTCATATCAAAGTTAGATGCGTCAAGTTCTTCCAATAAATCCTTCAGGGCAGGCATATCCCACTCCGCAGACAGCGCACTTTTGTTATCCATCAGGCCGAAGCCCTTAGCCATCACATCGTCATCATCGACCATCACTGCCGCTACCTCAGTCCATCCGAGAGTCTTTGCCGCCTCAAGCATCCCATTCCCGGCCTCTACCGTCATGGTGGACTTTCTGACAACGATAGGCTTTCTCTGACCGTAGGCTTCCAGTGAATACTTGATGGTGGAGATATTTATATCAGGGTGTAGCCGGGCATTACGGGGATCAGGGGTAAGCGATTCAATGGGAACCGCAAGGGATCGCAAAGGTTCGGCTATGTTCGAGACTATCGCCTTCTTTTTCATGGTCACCTGTAATCGTTATTTTTTGCCCGCACCTGGGGCAGGAGATAACCACCACGTCCGCCCGGAAAGCCTGGAATTGATAACGCCCCTGCTTGCCGGATACAGACTTGCCGTCGGTCATAGCTAACATGGCACCGCACCGAGAACAACGAATAGGACTCAATCGAGTATTCCTCCTGTTGTCCATTTGCCATCACGCAACGTAGCGAGCCTACAGCGGCAATTCCCGTAACAACTTACCTTCCCCGCTGGCACAGTCGGAAGATCTGTCCATGATTCATATTCTCGCGCCAGTTCGGAGCATCCCCAACGATCCCCTCTGTGTTCGCAGTGCTGGGCGCTTGGATCGAGCACCCACCGGATCGGATCAGGGGCAAGCCCTTTCATCCGGCGCTCGCCCTCCAGTACCTCGCCCACCGTTTTCTGAACGTCCCAGATGGCCACCCAGTAGCCCCCGGAATACTCCGCCGGGGCAAAGCGCATGGCATCAAAGGCCACCTTGAGCGCCGCTTTATCGGATAACGCCCCGCCTGCCAGCGACTGGGTGAGTTTGCGTTCAATAGCTGGAATTAGATTCCCATGCACCAGGGAGGTGCTATCCTGTAAATGTCTCATGATAGTAGCCTGCACCTGGGGAGTTGAAATCATATTTTTGGCTGATAAGCCCGCCGCCTCCAGTACCCCGCCATTGATAATGCCTAGCAATTGCTCTTCGAGTTTGGGGAGTTCTCTGAGGATGATCAGCCGCGAGTTCTCGCCGGTCATTCCGACATCAGCTATTTGCTTCCTAACCTCAAGCGCCCATGAATCATAGGCGCGAACCAAACGGCGCTGCTGTTTATTGGTGGCCTCGGCGAACTTGTCCCGGCCTTCCCGTGTATCTATCGGGTCATCATATTTGTGTATTAGCGGCGCTTGAGCCATCGGTTAATCATCCTCTGAAAAACCTTCTCCTGATTGACAGGAGGCGTCACTGGCTGCAATGGTGGATTATGAATTTCCGACATCAATGGTAATTGCTCAATATTCCTCGGTTTCCCGCGCTCTTCTTCAGGGAGTTCGGGCAGGTCCAAAAGGGAGCGGAAATGGTCTTCGTCAAGGTCTGTCGGGGTCAGTAGTTTGGCCCCTGAAGCCGTATTGAAAGCATCTATCATGGCCTTATAATCAACCTTGCCGGGCTTCTCCCAGATGATAGTTGGGTATCCACTCATGCCGGGGAAGCGGTAACGATTGAAGGAAAACAGATAGGGCACCATTTCAGCGTTCCACACCTCAACGATCCGGTTCTGTACCGCCTCCAGGCCGAGGCTGAAGAAGTCCTGGGAGCCTTTGACCAGTGCCTGGGTACCCACATCCTCCATGCCGAGCATGAGGAACTGGGCGAACATCCGCATGAGAATTTCCTTCTTCTTGCGCTCGATCACCGCCCCGATGTCATAAGCTTTAGAGGCTGAACCATAGGGCACAAGGTCGGCACCCGGAGGGGAGATGAAATAGGCCGCCTCGTCAATTCGGATGGACTCAAGCGCTGATTGGATATTCGTTAAGTCTGTTCCCTGCGGCATCGTGGTGCCCTCTTTGATCTTCAGCACCGGCAGTCCGCCGACGTCGTGCTCTATTCCGATGCCCTCGAAGTTCTCCAGGTCACGGAGGAACCGATAAGGTCGATAAAGTGACCGGAGCAAGCTCTTGCCTTGCGGGTTCCCCTTGCGCCCCTTCCAGGTGACGTGAACGCAACGATCAAGCGGTATCTCGTACATTGCCCCGGTGTTCGGGTCTCGCTGGCGGAAACTCACCGCCTGCCCCTGATCGTTGAACCCCCAATCCCAAAGCGTCTCAGCGCCGCGAGGGGAGATATTTTTCAGTCCCAGTGATCCGTCCGCCTGTTTCGATAAAATAATTTCCCCAATCGAAAAGCCGAAGTCCAGGCAGTCAAGGCAATCTTCAATGTGCGAATTCCATGACTGTTTTTGCATCCCGTTGATTTGGGCATCCAGCCAGTCAGCGGCCATCTGATCGGCAGGGGTGTTTCCAGTGGCAGGCTCTACGCTTACATCAGCAGCCATGAGAGGGAGCTTGACGGCATCCAGGAGGGTCCCGACCACCAGATCATCGCGCATCTCCAGGTAGATTTTGGACTCTCTGTCCCATGATTTGAGATCATTCAGGTATTCCTCGGTGAGAGTGCCTTGCACGTGCTTAAGGCCGGTAACGCCAGTGTAGAGATGGCGCGGTCTGATGTCTCTCTTGTTTACGTGATATTCTATTGCCCTCTTCGCCATAGATCACCCCCACTACAATTAGTCAAGCATATTCGCTAACTATTTACATGTCCTGATTTTATTTTGGGAAGTTCGCCTTCTTGGTCCCGGCCACAAAGCCGGACAGGTTCTCCTGCTCGAATAGTCCGGCGCATCCATAGCGCCTGGCGTCCATAAGATGGCTGAATACGTGCGTGGTCTTCTCCGTCAGCCTGCCATCCTTGTCGGCAATATATCGGAAGTTCCGCTGCTCCTTGATGGCGTTCAAGCTGCGTTTAGTCCAGTGGTGTTTGAATTGCAGCACCTTCTGGTGGCCATACTCCACCGAGCCTGGGCCTTTAGGGGCCGGTTTCACATTGAACCCATACTTCCGCAACTCGTCAATGGTCTTGGGGTCCGCGGCATCCGCCCATATCTCGTCATAGTTCTTGCGAACTCCCAAATCGGCCATGCGCTTGGCTAACATGTCATTGGTCAGGCCCTTCTCGTAGATCAACTCATCCGATGACAGGTCTTGGCCGATAAGGATATTCCGCACCAGGCCAGTCGGGTCGGTTGAGTACCCAAAGTCCAGACCATAGAACTCTTTAGCTCCGTGGATGAGCACCGGCATCTGGTCGATCTGGTCGAACTTCGGATAGACAAGTCCCTCGATCTTCCCGATTAGCCCCAGGCCGTAGACGTTCCACCAGTTGGGGTCTGAGCCCTTGTTGCTCTCGATGTTGACCACCACCTCTGGAGGAAGCACCTCGATAGCGTCAAGATAGGTGCTGTGGATATAGGCATTCTCATCCTTTCCGATCAGGCCGTTTTCGTGCACCCAGAACTCGGACACCGGGTTCCAGTCGAGGAAGGTAAATAGTCTGGTTCGGATATCAAGTTCACGGAATGAATCATAGGCCACGTTGTTGGCCTCGTTGATGAACAGGATATCGCGTCGACCGCCGCGCATCTTGGCCGGCACATCCGCTGAGAAGAACTCTATTTTACCCTTGCCGAAGACATAACTGTGCTCGGTGGCGTTCCATCTTTCAGGGTCATATCGCTCGCCCATGATCACCTGAAAGTCACGGATAGCGCCCCGGCGCAGGTGGGGAAACGACTCAGAGACAACGGATATCAGCATGGATTTGGTTGCGCCCCGGGCAATGGCAATCAGGAGCTGCATGATGCTCATTGTCTTCGAGCTTGAGGTGCCACCCTCGTTGAGTGCCCGACGCTTGCGCTGAAGGAACGCCTGCTTGTTATCATCGAAAACCCGCGTGGTCTTCATCCAGGCGAACGACAGCGCATCCTCGGCAGTCGGTTGGACTCCGAGTGCATCGGACATTCGCAGGGGATGCTTGAGGGCGATCAATCCTGTTTACCTTCCGTCAGTTGTTTCGGTGCCTGCTGGTACTCACCCAGGATATCATCGCACTGCTGGGCGTACTGCCTCTTGCGTTCCTCCGGATCCGCAATCTCGTTGACTGCAATAAACACCCCGGCCAGTTTCATCACCAGTGTGTTCACCATCTCGACATAGATTTCCGTCCGCTCGGTTGCCTGGCCACGGGCAAGCCGCTCCACCTTTTGCCCGGTGGCGATCAGGTTCGCGGTCTCATAGGTGCTGAGTTTTAATGAGCCTTTGGCCTTGATCTCATTAAAATACGATTGGATACTGGCCTGCCCGAGCGTGGTCATTGCCCGGCCGAGTTTGGCGTGATGTTCGTTCATCTCCCGGACGGTCTTCAGGATTTGCTCGTCGTGATTCTTTTGGGCCTCAATATCCAGCACTCGCTTCTGCCAATGGAAATCGGCACTGTGGCGCTTCAAAGTGTTCAAACTGACTTTTCGGCCCACTTCGGCAAGAAGATTTTGCAACTTCTCAATGCTCCGCTCTGGCCCCATTTGGTAGTAAACATGGAAGTAACCTTCCGCCCTTGCAGCGGTCAAAGCCATGTGACCGGTTTCAGGGTCTTTCGGTGCCCTTGCCATCAAATCTCCTTAGTTGGCGGTTCAGCCACGTCGTTGACCGAGAAGAACGTCCGGGCATTGGCAACAACGACATTGCCCGATCTCCCAAACTGAACATCCCCGCTGAACGTTGCCAGGATATCGTGTTCCAGTGCCGGGTTGTGGAGCCTCAAGGTAAACCCGCCATCGCCCGGCACGTTCTGTGGCTTCCCGACCATTGCATCCGTGATCACAAACCCGACCAGTTTCTTGATGTCCTCCGGTTTGTTGACTGAGATTGCTGCCATACTATTTCACCTCCTGTAATTCTTCCGACTCAAAGGTTCTCACTGAACCATCGTCGAACCCGACTTTATACCGTGAACCATTTGGTTGATATTTAATCGCAAGCCCAACCTGGCGGAGCTTCCGTCCTCTCAGGGGTTTAACTAGGCTTTCTCCGACCTGGAGCTTACGTTTTGCCATTATTTCTCCGTGATCGTTATCACCGTCTCTGGTGGCACATCTGTGGTTCGTATCCACTCCACACCGACCGGGTTCAAGTCCTTATCGTTCTCGATGATATCCCCGCCCCCGACGATCCTCGGCATGGCCTTTTGCCCTCTTCTCCTGGAGTACATCATCGTCTTGGCCGTCTGCATGGCGTCAAAATGCGCCTTGAGGCACACCAATGTGTTGATCTTATCCATTGGGCGAGTGCGGCCATTATAATACACTGTGACGCTGACATTAGCCGGGCCGCTGATCGGTTTCCAGCAGCGCCCTTGTTCTTTCTCCCATCGTTGCCGGGCCTCCATGCAAGCCCCGACTACCGTAGCCTTGACCTCATCCCTGAGCCGGGAGGCGATTGACCAGTGCTGCCCCTGTTTGGCATTTTGCCCCAATCGTCGGTCCGGGAGTAGGGGTAATCTAATTACGATCATCCGGCCACCCTCCTCCCCGGCTGTCCGACCATCATAACCTTGGGCTTGACCATCACGATCTGAAGTTTGGTGCAGTACATGGTCCCGCATTCGCACACGTCCCAGGACAGCACCATCACCGGCACCTTGAACATTATCGGGTCGAGCATGGCGCCTCGTTGCACCCTGCCCTGGTCCATCAATGGCACCTGCTGCTGCAATCCGTCCTTCATAAAATTGGCCTCGATGCGCTTCTCGTCTCTCAGTTGTTGCAGCCGCTCCGCGACCATCCGTCGGGTACTGCCGCATGCCGGGCACTTCTCAAACACCAGTTCCACGTCTTTGGGTTTCTCTTCTGTCATTCTTTATCCTCCGTTGTTAAATTTAAAGTCGCAGTTATTCGCACTTCTGGCGGTGGCATTGGGGGCATTATCACATGAGTCGTTGCGCCCCCGGTGATCCTCAGCACCACAGGTTTATCGGCTCCGGGGTTTGATAGCGTAAGTGACACCCATGGCGGATTATCCCCAATGCGCACATCCTCAATGCGCATCCCCACCAGTTTACGCAAGTCGTCTTTGGATTTAATCGTGATCTCTACCATCAATCCTTCTCCCCAATCGTCCGGGCGCCACAAGTTGGACACCTTTCCGCCGGGCCCCGATACTTGCAACACATGATGCAGACGCAAACCTTCGGCTTGACGTTCGCGGTCCATCGCTTTGAGTTGAGCTCTTGCGGTGTGGTCATGGTTTCACCTCCGTCTGGTTGGCATTCGTTGTGCAAATATGCAATACCGCAGGGTCTTTCCATTGCCCACATTTAGGACACTGATCCAACAAGGCAAATTTATAGTTTTCGGAATATACCACCGGTCCCACTGGCCCTGTCGTCACATACGGCACAGAAACCGTCTGTGACTCCAGTACATAGAATGGCACGCCCTCTTTGAGCGCCAACCTCTCCGCCTCGGCTTTTGCGTTCTCGAAAGTCGGATGTTTGACTGTTGGGCTCTTCCTGTCCTCGCCATAGACCATGTAGAACTTATCCATGTGACACCCCCGTTTTTAATTTCTGAAAGAATCGACCCATTGTACGATCCCTGAGTTCCGCCCCGGGCGAAGCGTCGACGACCTCCTCGGTTATGGCCTCCCATAGCGCCGCGGACCCCCGGCCGGTGCAGGAAACCAAGCCATCGTTTCTTAACTCGTCCAGGTGATACCATACCCCGCGAGGTCTCAGGCCGCAGATTCTGGCGACGGCCTTGGTAGAGATTTTCCCGGAGCGATTGACGATCTCCAGGATGCGCTGCCGCATAACACCGTTGGGCCCGTTATGTTCGGACATGTTTTCCTCTCCGGTAATCTGGCCCTGTGAGCTCATAGTAGTTCCCCTGACACATCTGGATCAGCCGGGAAATTGCCGCTCCGCCCATAAGGTCGGTCAAGGAGTTCCCTTGCCGTGCTTCCAGTGGCAGGTTCGAGGTAATGAACACTGGGAACCCGGTATTTACCCGGTCATTGATTATCTCGTAATATACCTCGCGGGTATGGTCGCTGGCCTTTTCCTTGCCCACGTCATCGAGAATCAGGAGCGGCACCCATGCCAGGTCTTGCAACACGTCCGACTTTGTTTCGTGAGCGTCTTGACGGTAAGTATTCTTGATACGGTCCAGGAGAAGCGGGCCATTGGTAAACCGCACCGGGCAGAAGCCTTTTGTTGTGCGTTTAATGATGTCGTTGGCTACAGCGCAGGCAAGATGGGTCTTTCCCACTCCGTACTGTTTCGAGTACAGTACCATCGATGGGTATTTGCCGATGTTGTAGTCCTGGCACCACTTCTGGACGGCAACCAAAGCCTTTCCGTTGTGCTTCACATCGAAGTTGTCAAAGGCTGCGCCCCTGGTGTCGGCAGGTAGTTGTTTAACCCATCGCTCGATCCGTTCCTGTTGGGTTTTCCTCAATTCCTCGGCGGCTTCCGCCTCTATCTTGGCCTCACAATCCGGGCACATCGTTGACCGGAAAAGCTCAGTGTCCGCAATAGTCCAGACATTGCCATCAAATAGCGCTTGGCATTTGCGGCACTGGCATTGCGCCGGAGTTTTAACTATCTCCTCGAATCGGTTCAAAGATTTCGCGTTCATCACCTTCTCCAGTGCCGCTCCGATCCCCTGAAATCCGCTCGTCTTTCGTGTCTCGTCCGGGTGCTCCCGGCGCTGAATATCCCGTTCGTCTTCCATCAAAACCTCCGTTGTTTCTATTTGCCCAGGTTACTAATCGTCGCCCTGTATCCCATGTTTTTTGAAGCTCAAACCGCATCTTGGGTTGACTTGCCCTGTTAGGTTCTGTCCAGTATGATAAAAAACCCTCTAATAGCTCTTTTGCGTACTTATCCCCAAACGTCATAACCTCGTCGGAGAATTTCTTTTCTCTTTCTTTAGGAGATGGTAATGGAGATGGTAATGGAGATGGTAATGGAGATGGTAATGGAGATGGAGCATTGCGCTGCGCATCGAATTGGCATTGCTCGCCGTTATGCGCTACGCATTGCTCTGCGCATTGCACACCGCATTGCAGTTGGCATTGCACGCCGTATAACTTACGCACCCAACGGAGTAATGCGAGGCGCTTTGCATGCGCAGTCCTGTCTTTACTGCCAATGGCCCATCCTTGATGTTCTTCCCAATCGTGCGGTTTGTAATGATCGTCCTGTCTATCCAGAAACCCGGCAGTTACCATAGCGTCGATGAACTTGTCTGGCTTCTTGAGCCATCCCGCGGCAATGGCTATGTCCCCCTTATCCCAATCGGAGATGTCACCGTCTGGGCGCTGCATCCGCACGGTGAGCCAGAAGTCTATAAGGTAAGCGTCCGCTGCCGGGCCCAGTAGGGCGCGGAGCTTAAATCTCTTCCGGTGCCCCTTAAAACTGGTAAGAATCCTGATATCTTCTGTCATCATCCCTCTCTTTCAAAACAACTTTGCGGTCTTTTCAATCGCCCGGCAGACGCTTTTATATGCCCCAACTACCACGGCGTTGGCGAAAATACCGAGCGTTATCCCCACTGCAAATGCTATCGCTATCCACATATCATTCCCTTCCAAGTGCTTTCTTTATGGCATCCCTTAAGATGCTCTTGTTAAGTTCCTCTGCTGCGATCCGGCACACATCGATCTTTCCCTGGCTTATGCCAGCTCTCAAACAGGCCACAGTAAACCATGCCGAAACTTCCCGGCTGAGTTGACTGACTTCGCGTACCTTCCATAACTTTTTGCTCTTAAGCCGCTCCTGAAATTCGTTGAGGTAGAAGTCCACTAACTCGGTTTCAGGGATGGCGTTTGCCCTAGACAATCTGGCTATGGCATCTTTGACTTTCATCCTTCCCCCTTATTCAGTCGTTCCCCCGCATTCAGGGCAGGGTCATTGCTAACTTGATAGGCTCGTTTCTTTTCATCATGCGCCAGTCATTCCAGCATCTTGAGATAATCCCCGTTCCTGGATATAAATCATCGAACTCATCTGTTGGCTCTAGTCCCAAGAGGTCGAATAGCCAGTAAGCAAACTTGGGAGGCTTTGCACCAACTAACCCTTTATGCATCGTGATATTGGCGGCTATCCAATCTCTTACAGTCGGTTGTTCTCTGGTGAACCGTTCTCGAGCTGGGGTGAATATCACTGGCTCCCAAGCATAGGCCGGATTTACATTGGGTTTAAATGAGGCAAACGGTTTTACCCATGCGGCTATGCGTACATCGTCAGGGCAGTCCCCAAGAATTTGTTTAAGGCTCGGAGTGCTACAGGATAATGCCCAAGCCTCATAATCCCGATATAACCTAGTTAGCAGCTCGAGATGGTCAACCTCATCCTTTTCAGGATAATAATTGGCGCATCCGATATAGGGCGGGTCTGCGTATGCTATCTTCATGTTTATTCAATCCGATCAATGCACTAAAGTAAGGATAATCACAGCCGTAAACAATGACCCAGTTAGAAAACCTAGAAGCCAATCACCGTCCATCCCCCTATCCCTCCGCCCTCTTGAGGGAATCTGATGTTCCTATGTATTCGTCATACTCTTGTTGGGTCATTTCGCTGAAGTTGGGGCATTTACTACGGTCTTTGTAACGGCACCAGCCGAACTGACAAACTTTTCTGCCATCCCCATGATTTCTCCAACATTTAGGGTTCTTCACTTCCCCATCTCCTTGAGGGCTTGCCATTCCTCGACCGTCAGATAGATATGTTTCCGCTTGAGTTCCCTTGAGGTTACACGGCGGTTGACATCGCACTCCATAATCCACCTCGCCATCTTCGCTTGAGCGGCTGCGGCTCCCCTCTCTAGCAGATACCAAAAGGGAATACCTGATCCATGCTGAACCCACTCCTCATGTTTCCCTGCCCATATCTCATCGCTGATAGTTCGCCTAACTTCTTGGATTTCCTCATCAGTCAGTTTGAAGTTCATTTGACCTCCTTGCACAGCCCTAGAGACTGGCAGGCTTTGATTGCTTCGTTAAAACCTCGTCTTTTTGATGGTGCTAAATCAACAGGATTAAAGGGAGCTTTTTCGTAAGGATTCTCCGGCCACTCCGGTTCGGTGACTACTGCTATGTGCCAGCCGCCACCGTGAAGGGAGAGGGTTTGGCCTGCATCATCTAACCACAGGGATTTCTCCTCTGGGGGGAACTCTACCCATTCCTCGTTGGTTAGACCTGCCAGATAAGCCGCTAGAATGTCTCTCGCCTGTTCTATCTCATCATTGATGGCTCCTGTTTCTGCGTATCCCTTAGAAAAGAGGTAAGGCTCTAAGTGGCTCTCGCATCGTTGCCCTTTGTGAACCGGATGGCATTTACACTTATGCCCCCAGTTGCCCAAGTCATCCCGTATCTCTGCGTCTGTGAAAATATGTTGACATTCAGTGCAGACCCAAATCGCTTCTGAGCGTGGTGCGGTGTTCTCTACTCTGTGTGGGTGTTTATGCTCTGGTATGTCAAGGTCGTATGTTTGCTCAGTCATTCCCCCTCCTCTATCGACTCAGGCTTTGAATACTTCTGGTCTTCAGTCCTAAACCAATTACCCTGTGAGTCCAGCATTATTTTTGCCCCACACCGTTTGCACCGAGATATGAGTGAGCATCCATCCGTTGTCCTGAATCCCGTAGGGCTATGCCAACCGATCTTACAAAGTAGTCCCATGCTATCGCCCCTCCAATTCAATCCTCATATCCCAATGGGTCACCCTCGCCGTCAAATAACTCTCGGAATTTCTTTGCCTCCGATTCTACATGCTCAAAGTCGGAAACTTGCCAGTAGAATTTCTTTAGAGGCCAATGAGAGCGAAACCAAAAAGGTACTCGGTTAAGTAACCAGTTCCCCCCCCCTCCAATTTAGAGATGAGCAACTTTCCGCAATATGGGCAATACTTGAACTTCTCGTGGTTGGCTAGATTACTTGATAAACTCCATGTATGACCACACGATGTTTTCGCATAAGGGAAGTCCTCAGTCCATCGGCAAATCTCCTCCTCCGATAGCAGGGCAGAGGGGGACTTAGATACCGAATACTTGCCTGACTGCAACAAATTAGGAATACTGGGTGTCTCCATCATGTCAACCCGTTTTATCCTGATTGTCACGTCTCTACTTACCGGGTCAGTTGACTCTTGAATTTCCTTGATACGGAGTAGCGCCATCATGTTGTCTAATTCTTTCTGGCGTGCATTAACTTTGGCCTCGTTAGCTCGGAGCATTTCTAGTTCATTTTGCATGGCGAATACTGGCCTAACTTCCTCAGTGGGCTTGAGAAGGGCTAGGATTCCATCGGCTTTGGTTAAGAAGGGTCTTTTATGCTCATCGTCTGCCTTTTGCCATGCACTCAATGCTTTGGCGTTATCAACGCAAAACTCCGATTCAATGAACTTCAGGGCTATCTGTTCTCTTAATTCCATCGCTTCCATCCCTATTGGCAGGGGGCTTTCCTTGCGTACTCGCCCCCGTTTCTTAGGTTTCCCCAGTGACCGGTTCACCATCCGTGGGCGTTCCCTTGCCTCCAGTGCCCACGTCCACCTTCCTCTTGCTCCCCTTCGGTCTCCCCGGCTTGCGCGGTTCGGGGATTTCGAGGTTGATCTTGATTGAGGGATAACGGTCTGAATTGGTCGCTACTACCTCTGCTGGTAGTCCAACATCTACGGGGTATGCCGCTGGGAAGACAATGCTCTCATCCTCAGCCCGGACGTAGTTCTCGATGGCCTTCCGCACGTCCTCTGGGGTTAGCTCTATCGGTATGACTCGCTTCTTTTCGATGTTCATGCCTCGGCCTCTGCGCTTCTCTTGGTGTAGCAGTGCTGGCAGATCCTGAGCCCCTTGTACTCGGCCAGGTCGGTTGTCTCATAACCGCAATCAGCACAGACGACCTTTGTCTTTCCCTCGATCTCCCCGGTTGCCAGGTCTATCCGCTTGCGCCAGTCTTTGCCAACCTTAGCTGCCAGGGCGTCCAGTAGGCCTTCACGCGTCGGATACTTGGCCGTGATATCTTTGGCATTCTCTAAGCCAAGAGCCTTCAGAATGTCCGCTGTCTTCGAGAAACCGAGCCACTTCAGGGCATCAGCATATTCCTCTTTAGTGAGCGGCTTGGCCCCATCAGTGGCAGGTTCAGCTTTCGCCTTCGGTTCGACCTTTCGTTCCAGTTCCTTGATATCCGGCTTGGGTCCTTCCTTGGCTGCGGCTCCGGGTATCACTTCGGGCATATCCTCGATGTCCTGGGTGAAGATGTCGCTGGCCGCTGTCACTGTCAGGCACGCATCGACTAAGGCTCTCTTCTTGGCCATCTTCAGACAAGTGTTGTAGTAGTCCGCCGGGTTGTCATGCTCTACCTTTTCCCCCTGAATGGCGATTACCCATTGGCCTTGATCGTTCTTCTTGGTGGAGAAACCCTTACCGCCAATCAACTCTTGAGCCTTGCCCGGATTCTCTTTTCTCAGGTTCCAGTATTCCTTGGGCACTGGGTTATTGGTCAGTTCCACCGGGCCTGTTCGGAAGCGGTATTTGCCCTCCATCGTGGTACATGCCCCAACGCCAGCCCCCAGGAAAACCTTGTTGATATTGTAGAGCCTTACCTTTACTCGGTATTCCCTATGCCCCCGATCCAGTTCAATAACGTCCTCTTCGATGTCCGGTACAAGTCGGAACGTCATGATCAGCTTTTCAGCACCAGCCTTCAAAAGACTGGGTTTACTGCCAGTGCCGGGGATCACGCCATAGTGCTCATTCTCGACCATGACCCCTCGCATAACCTCTTGGATAAGGTTCACCTGCGCCCGCACGTCCGCCACTGTCAGCGGCGCCGGGGAGTTCTCGTAAACAGTTACTTCATTTCCCATTTTCTTCCTCCTTTAAGTCCTCATCTGTCCTTTGTAGTAGACCTTGACATTGACTCCCAGTATCAAGTCTTCCTTGATGCAAGGATCGTTGATGCCCTCGGTGGCCTTGTTGACCGCGGCCTTCAGCTTGTCCTCGTCGACCACCAGCTTCTTATATTCGGTTGGCAGTTTCTCAAAGTCGATAACCTCGTATTCGACCGTCTTCTTGCTGAACCTTGTCCCGGCCTCCGTCCGGGAAGTCTTTACATCGGCCATGACGCCGGTTGTCGGGGGCGGTGGTGGCACGTAGCCAGGGTCGATGATCTCTTCGGCTTGTTGAGCTTTCCGCGCCTCTTCGTCCTTGCGGCGTTGCTCCGCTTGCTCGGCCAGGAGCCGGTTGTTGTAGTCGTCAACACGGCCAGAGAGTTTGCCCTTTGCCTCAGTGAGCGGGTCGATCAGCGACTTTTTGAAAACGTCCTGAAGGTAAGCCTTCTGGCTGTCTATGGGTACGGTGTACTTCTTGCGGAGATCGTCAATCGCCCGGATGAGCTTTTGGCTGGTGCCAAGTTTCAACTCCGCTTGCTTCTTGTCATAGTCGCTGTCCAAGGGGGCGAGTGCCATCTCTTCACATAAGGCCAAAGTCTTAACTTTTAACTCAAGATATATAGCCTCTCCGCTCGGATCGACCTTGACAAGTCTGGTTCCCTTGGGAAGCATCAAGTGAACCTGATTGCTCCCCTCGACGTAAGTTTGCGGTTCCAGTGGGATTGCTTCTATCGTTGCTGTTGCCATTTCCTTTCCTCCTTTATCCAAAAGGTTCCGTTAGTCTCAGTTGCTCCAGCAACCGATGTGATAATCTTCCCAATCCGCATGCTGCATTCTCGGCTTTTCACCCCCGGCCATTCGGGAGAGAATCGCCCCCGGTTCGTTCACTTGCCGGGTGAACTCATCATTGAGAAAGTCCCATGCAAGTTGTGAGTCGCTTTTCTGACTGTTCTTTCGAGCTTGGTCGGTCATGCTTCCTCCTACAGTAACGCCTTGTCAGCGTGTTCCTTGCTGCAAAATCCGGCCCAGTTGGAGTACCCTTGATTCGTGCACCCCTTGAAGCCGCATTGATGCTCGGCCTCTCGTAGTGCATCTTGGAAGTCCTCGCAGTTGTCCTCATCCTCCAGGGCCACGCACTCATGGCCCAGGCGCTCGCAGC
>JAQTTS010000076.1 GCA_028710655.1 Dehalococcoidales bacterium | reverse complement strand
AGCAGGGTGGCGTAGGTGCCGACTGCCCCCGAGACTTTGCCGACGGTGATAGCCTTCTTGGCGGCGGCAAGCCTCTGGCGGTGGCGCTTCATTTCCTCGACCCATAGTGCCAGCTTTAGACCGAAGGAAAGCGGTTCGGCATGGATACCGTGCGTGCGGCCAATCATAGCCGTATATTTGTGCTTTATCGCCTGTTGCGCCAGTACCGAAATCAGTTCTTTGATATCCTGGTTCAGTATCTCTATCGCCTCGATAAGCTGTAGGCTGAGGGCAGTATCAATTACATCCGAGGAGGTAAGACCGAGATGGATGAAGCGTGATTCCTTACCCAGGCTTGTGGCTAAGGAACCCAGAAAAGCGGTAACGTCGTGGTGAGTTTCCTTGAGAATTTCCTCCATACGTTTAAGATTGACACGAGCCAGCTTTATCTTGGGTACTGCCTCCCTGGGAATAACGCCCAGTTCCGCCCATGCTTCGCAGACGGCAATCTCTACCTCGAGCCATTTGTTGAATTTGTTCTCGTCTGACCAGACGCTTTTCATTTGTGGTCGGGAATATCGTTCGATCATTTGTTATCTCCCTGTAAATCGCTTCTATATTTCTCGCAGGCGTTTCTTACCTCGTCGTACTTCAGGCCCAGGATTTCGGCTGCCAGATAAGCAGCGTTCTTGGCCCCGGCAGTACCGATTGCCATGCAGGCTACCGGTATGCCAGCCGGCATCTGGACTATGGAATAGAGGGCATCAAGCCCATTTAGTTCACTACTGGCCAGCGGTACGCCGATGACCGGTATAGTCGTCCAGCTGGCTATGACTCCGGGGAGATGGGCGGCACCGCCGGCGGCGGCGATGATAACTTCAATCCCTCTGGCTCTGGCATCCAATCCGAACTTGCGTACCTTTTCCGGATTGCGGTGGGCTGACATTACAGTTAGCTCATAGTCAATACCTAGCTTACCGAGTGTCTCCAGCGTCGGTCGCATCGATTCGGTATCTGATTTACTGCCCATAACTACAGCTACTAGCGGCATGTATAATCTCACCTCCTCAAGTCCTTCCATTTTTTGAGAAGTAAGGAAAGCAGTTATTTGCAAGTGGACAGAGTCTTCATCGGATCCTTTTTTCATACCAGGGCGATGTCTTTACGATAATGACAGCCCTCGAAGTTAATCCGTGATATGTTTTGATAGACCTTTTCTCTGGCCTCAGTGACACTCTTACCGGTAGCGGCTACAGTAAGCACCCGTCCGCCATAGCTTAATACCTGTCCCTGGGTTGTGCCTACCCTGGTGCCGGCGTGAAATACCATAATATCTTTGTCCAGGTTATACAGTCCGCTGATCGGGAATCCCGTCCGGTAGCTTCCGGGATAACCTCCTGATGTCATCACCACACCAACACAGGCATTCCTGCTCCATTCTATATCTATCTGGTCAAGATTACCACTGATTATTGCCTGCAGGATATCTACCAGGTCCGTTTCTAAGAGGGGGAGAACCACCTGTGTCTCCGGGTCACCAAAGCGTGCATTGAACTCTATCACCTTTGGTCCGTCCTCGGTGATCATCAATCCTCCGTAGAGGACCCCCTTATAAGGCCTTTTCTCTGCGGCCAGCGCCTTTACCGCAGGCTTGAGGATGGTCTCGGCTATTTCTTTTTCCAGCTTTAGGCTGGTGAAGTACGGTGGGCTGTAGCTACCCATGCCGCCGGTATTCGGTCCCCGGTTCCCATCGAATATCGGTTTGTAATCGCATGCCGAGACAAGCGGGATTACGGTGCTGCCATCGGTAAAGGCAAAAGAGCTCATCTCTTTTCCAGTCAGGCATTCTTCAATAATCACCCTGTCCCCGGCGGCGCCGAAGATTTTGGCTTCCATAATTTGGTATAGCGCATCGATGGCTTCCTGTATTGAGCGGGCTACAGTTACCCCCTTGCCGGCAGCCAGACCGTCTGCTTTGACGACAATGGGGGGTGTCTGCTGCTCAATGTACCTTTTCGCTCTGCCGTATTCGGAAAAGCTGATCCCCTTGGCGCAGGGAATACCATGCTTCTGCATAAGCGTTTTGGAAAACACCTTGCTCGACTCTATCTCGGCAGCTGCTTTGCTGGGACCGAAGATAGGGATGCCGATGCTCTGAAAGTGATCGACGATGCCGCCGGCAAGTGAAGCCTCCGGACCAACCACGGCAAGCTCAATGCCCTTTTCCTGTGCTGTTTTAGCCAATCCATCTACATCAGAGGGCTGAATGTCCAGGTTATGGGCAATTTGGGCCGTACCGGCATTACCCGGGGCGGCATAAATTTCCTTGACCTTGCGACTACTAGCTAGCTTCCAGACCAGGGTATGTTCCCTGGCCCCGCTACCAACAACCAGTACCTTCAGCGTTTTCCTCTCCCCTCTATATAATCTGGTACTCTACCTGTACTTCTATCTCGCCCTGGGGCGTGCTCGATTTAATATTAATTAAATGGAAGCCATTCTCCTGCGCAATGAAGATGAAGTGTCCTTCTGCAGCAGCAACGACCTTACCCTTCTCCAGATGTCCCAGTCCCTTGTCCTTTATGTTACCGGCTTTGCCGGTGCTGGTCTGGTATCCCAGTACTTCCTCGGTCGGTGTGGTAACTCGGAGCATTACTGCCGCCCCTTCGGCGTAGAAGGATAGATACAGTTCTTGCCCGCGCTCAAGGTACAGTGATAAGTTGTGAGAGTCGTACTCATCGGTGTTTCCTGGAGTGGTGTCGGTTGACAGCTGAAAGTTTATTGTTTCGTGGGGAGACTGCTCCGGTACCGGGGTATGAGTACGCATTATTACCGGCGCATAGACTCCAAGTACAACTGAGATTGCTCCCAGTATAATTCCCAAGATAACGATCGGTTTCTTATACATCCTTGACTCCCCTCCTCTTTGGTTAGCCTTACCCCTCCATTACTCCCACTCTATAGTCGATGGTGGTTTGGAGGTTATGTCATAGACGACCCGGTTGACGCCGGGTACCTCGTTGACGATACGGTTAGAGATCTTAGCCAGTAGTTCGTAGGGCAGCCGTGCCCAGTCGGCGGTCATCGCGTCGTCGCTGGTTACGGCACGGACGGCAACCAGGTAGCCATAGGTTCTGAAGTCACCCATTACCCCTACGCTTTTGACGTCGGTGAGTACGGCAAAGCTCTGCCATAGCTGGCGGTACAGTTTTGCCTGCTTAATCTCTTCCATCACAATCCAGTCGGCACTACGGAGTATTTCCAGCTTCTCTCTGGTTACCTCGCCGATGATACGGATGGCCAGACCGGGGCCGGGGAAAGGCTGCCGCCATATCATCTCCTCGGGAAGACCTAGCTCCAGACCTACCTGTCGTACCTCATCCTTGAACAGATAGCGCAGGGGTTCAACCAAGTTGAGCGTCATCTTGGCAGGTAGTCCGCCGACATTGTGATGGGTTTTTATTTTGGCGGAGGCTTTACTTCCGGAAGAGGCACTCTCAATGACATCCGGGTAGAGGGTACCCTGGGCCAGGAAATCTACCTTGCTTATTTTAGCGGCTTCTTCCTCGAACACCTTGATAAATTCCTCTCCGATAACCTTGCGTTTCTGCTCGGGATCGATTACACCCTGCAGACGGGTGAGGAATCTTTCACTGGAATCAACATGAATGGTATTCATCCCCAGGTTGCGGCGGAAGACTTTTATTGTCCTTTCTGCCTCTTGGCGGCGCAGCAGTCCGTTATTAACAAAGATGCAGGTAAGCTGGTTGCCAATAGCCTGGTGAATTAGAGTAGCTACTACCGCGGAATCAACTCCTCCGGAAAGCGCATTGATGATCTTACCATCACCGACCTGCTCTTTAATCCTGTCCAGGCTGTTCCTGATGAAGTTGCCCATAGTCCAGTTTCCCTGGCAGCCGCATATCCGGTAGGCAAAATTCTTAAGTATGGCCTTACCATTTGGTGTATGAGCTACCTCAGGGTGAAACTGGAGGCCAAATATTCTCTTATTATTGCCCATTACGGCAAATGGCGAGCCTTCAGTATAGGCCAGGGTACCGAAGCCAGGAGGCATTTCTTCAATCTGGTCGCCGTGGCTCATCCATACCGGAGCGGGGGTAGGTAAATCAGCAAGCAGGGGCGAGTTTACATCGGCAACATGAAGGACGGCATGTCCGTATTCATGCCTTTTTCCTTGGGTGACCTTGCCCCCTAGCTGGTGGGTTATCACCTGCATTCCGTAGCATATCCCCAGTACCGGCAGGTTGCTTTCGTAGATATAGGCTGGCGCCAGAGGCGCCTCCGGTGTATAGACGCTGGCCGGTCCGCCGGAGAGGATAAATCCCTTAGGGTTTAGCGGGGCTATCTTTTCCCACGGGGTGTCATAGGATACCAGTTCGCAGTATACCTGACATTCTCGTATCCGCCGCGCGATGAGCAGACTATACTGAGAGCCGAAGTCGATGACAACGATAGTCTCGCGCTCGGCGCCGGGGGTAGCTTCTTTTGCTACTGCCGGCTGTTCACCACCCAGCTCTTTGGCAATCTCCAGGTAGGTGGATACTTCAATATCGCCACTGGTGGCCACGCGGTGACTGCTTGGTGTCTCTTGTGATTTGTCCTCGGTCATTATATCTCAAAGATTATCATTATGGTATACTGGCGTCAAGAGTGAAAGGGAATTTCCGCTAGATGGTATAGCAGTGTTAATCGGACTTCCTTCGAATGTTGAAAATCAGGTCCGCGAGGGTATTGTCGTCCTCAGGGGTGGGGGCATCGTTGCTTTTCCTACTGATACCGTCTATGGTCTGGGAGTCTGCCCTTACCTTCACCAGGCGGTGGAACGGGTCTATGCGGTAAAAGAACGGCCGCCGGAGATGGCGCTGCCACTGCTTTTGTCCAGTACGCTACAGATAAACGAGGTTGCCGAATCGGTGCCGCCGATCGCTCGACTGCTGGTAGAAAAGTTCATGCCTGGTCCTTTGACTCTGGTCTTATATAAGTCAAAGGTTGTCCCGGGAATTGTTACCGCCGGGGGTATGACCGTGGCTGTTCGCGTTCCAGCTCACCCTGTACCCGTTGCTCTTGCTCTGGGGCTGGGGGTGCCTATTTCGGGCACCAGTGCTAATCTGAGCGGTAAGCCGAGTGCGCTGACGGCTGATGAGGTGCATTCTCAATTCGGTAACAAAATCGATCTGGTTATTGACGGCGGCCGGTGTCCGGGTGGCCGGGAGTCCACCATAGTTGATGTTACCGGAGAAATACCGGTGGTCTTACGAAAGGGAGCGATAGATTTTGGCGAACTGAAGAAGGTGTGTGCTAGTATTATTTTAGGAGGGAGGGCCGATTAGTGCGTATTGCTATTGGGTGTGATCATAGAGGATTGGACGCCAAACAATTTGTGATCAGCCTGGTTAGTGACTTGGGGCATAGTGTCGATGATTTTGGCTGTTATACCGCTGATCCGGTGGACTATCCTGATATCGCCAGAGAGGTAGCCCTGGCGGTGGCCGGAGGTGATTGCGCTCAGGGTATCCTGATATGTAATACCGGCATCGGCATGAGCATCGCCGCTAATAAGTTTAAGGGGATAAGGGCGGCTCTGTGTTGTAGCGTCTTTGATGCCTGCTGTGCTCGCCAGCATAACGATGCTAATATCCTTTGCCTGAGCGCCGAACGGGATAGGGAATCGATATCCGAAATAGTTAAGGCCTATCTTACCAGTGAATTTCAAGGTGGTCGGCATCTGCTAAGGGTGAATAAGATAATAGCTATGGAGGGTTGATCAGATACGAATTAGCTTGACAACGGACAGGTGCTATGTTATGTTGTTTGAACAGGGTAAAGTTATAATTTCAAGTTATTGGTCCGTCCGGATAGGGGCGGTTTTTGCTTATTAATGGGGGAAGGAGCTAGGTTGGCTTGTGAAGAGTGATATGGTCAAAAAGGGAGTAGAGAGAGCTCCGCACCGGTCGCTGCTGTATGCCTTGGGCTGTACGTCTGATGAGATGGATCGGCCTTTCGTCGGAATAGTAAACAGCTTTAGTGAGATTGTGCCGGGGCATATACACCTGCGCCGGCTTGCTGAGGCGGTCAAATCCGGGGTGTATAGTGGTGGCGGTGTCCCCTTTGAGGTGAATACCATTGCGGTATGTGACGGTATCGCTATGAACCACGCCGGTATGAAATATAGTCTGCCCAGCCGGGAACTGATTGCTGACTCGGTAGAGATATTGGCCGAAGCTAACGGCTTTGATGCGCTGGTCTTTATCCCCAATTGCGACAAGATTGTTCCCGGAATGCTTATGGCGGCGGTCCGGTTGAATCTGCCCTCCATCTTTATCAGCGGTGGTCCGATGCTGGCCGGCCGCCTTTGCAGTGGGGACGGGGTTGAATCCGTCGATGTCAATTCTATCTTTGAGGCGGTCGGTAGGGTGGTTAAGGGAGGGATGGGGAAAGAGGAGCTGGAGCAGCTTGAGGCAGTTGCTTGTCCCGGCTGCGGCAGTTGTTCCGGTATGTTTACCGCTAACACGATGAATTGTGCTACCGAGGCTATGGGAATGGGTCTGGTCGGTAATGGCACGATTCCGGCCGTTGACGCCGGACGGGTGCGGCTGGCGAAACAGGCCGGGCGACAGGTCATGCAGCTTCTGGCTGAAGACGTTAGGCCGCGCGATATTATCAACAGGAACTCTATTCATAATGCCTTTGCTGTTGATATGGCGTTAGGCGGCAGTACCAATTCGGTACTGCACCTTATTGCCATAGCCCGTGAGGCAGGTGTGGATTTTACCCTGCCCATGGTTAACCGGATAAGTGAGCGTACCCCACATCTGGTAAAGATGAGGCCGGCTGGTGATTTCCACTTGGAGGATTTGGACGCGGCAGGCGGCGTCTCGGCAGTGATGAAAGAGATCAAAGAGGTGCTGAATCTGGGAGCAAGAACGGTATCGGGTAAATCGGTGGCGGAGATCATTGCTGGCAGCCGCTTTGTGGATAGGAAGGTAATTCGTGCTGTAGATAGCGCCCACTCGGCTGGCGGTGGCATTTGTGTACTCTTCGGTAACTTGGCACCGGAAGGTGCGGTGGTGAAGAGGGGAGCAGTAGCCCCTGAGATGATGGTCCATCGTGGCCCGGCCAGGGTGTTTGATTCCGAGGAGGAAGCTACTAAAGCTATTTTGGACGGTAAAATAAAGTCAGGCGATGTGGTGGTCATTCGCTATGAGGGTCCCAAAGGCGGTCCGGGGATGAGAGAGATGCTTACTCCTACCTCTATCCTGAGTGGTATGGGGATGGACAGTAAGGTAGCATTGATAACCGACGGTCGTTTTTCCGGAGCGACCCGCGGTGCTGCTATCGGGCATGTCTCTCCCGAGGCGGCCAGTCGGGGACCTATCGCTGCCCTGAAGGATGGTGACATAATAAGTATTAATATCCCCGACTATGAACTTGAGGTTGAACTTAATGATAGCGAGATGTCCCGGCGTTTATCCGGTCTGGCTGAATTTGAGCCCAGGGTGAAGACTGGTTATCTCAAGCGGTATGCGGAGATGGTCTCTTCCGCCAGTAGCGGAGCGGTATTTAGCCAGTAGGAGAGATGATGATGAAAATGACAGGCGCCCAGATTGTATGTGAGAGCATGTTGAAGGAGGGGGTGGAGGTTGTCTTCGGTTTACCGGGTGGGGTGGTGATACCGCTTTATGATACCCTGCCTCAGTATCCCCAGCTCCACCATGTTCTGGTGCGCCACGAGCAGGGAGCGGCCCATGCCGCCGATGGTTACGCCAGGGCCAGCGGCAAGGTAGGCGTGTGCTTTGCTACCTCCGGCCCTGGGGCCACTAACCTGGTAACCGGTATTGCCAATGCCTATCTGGACTCAGTACCGTTAGTAGCAATAACCGGTCAGGTAGTCCGGTCTTGTATCGGCAAGGATGCCTTCCAGGAAGTTGATATTACTGGTATTACTCTACCAATTACCAAGCACAACTATCTTGCGCTTGATGTCGGTTCACTGGCCAGAATAATCAAGGAATCCTTTCACCTTGCCCGGACGGGGCGGCCGGGGCCGGTTCTGATTGATATACCTAAGGACGTATTTACTGACCAGACGGAGTACTGCTATCCGGAGGAGGTAAAATTACCCGGTTATAATCCGACCCTTGAAGGGCACCCGGCCCAGATTAAGAAGGCCGCCAAAATTATCAATGAGGCAGAGCGGCCACTGGTAATCGCGGGCAGGGGGGTGGTTATCTCGGGTGCTTATGCCGAACTCAGGGAGATGTTAGAGAGAGCGCAGCTACCGGTGGTTACCACGCTATTGGGTATCGGTTGTTTTCCGGAGAGCCATATGCTGAGCTTTGGGATGCTGGGGATGCATGGTATGGCCTATGCTAATATGGCGGTTGACGGGGCGGATGTGATTGTGGCGATAGGGATGCGGTTTGATGATAGAGCGACGGCCAGAGTGAGTGCGTTCGCACCGCATGCTAAGGTGGTCCATATTGATATTGACCCTGCGGAGATTGGCAAGAACGTCCGGGTGGATGTCCCGATAGTAGGTGATGTCCGGCTTGTGCTGAAGGAGTTGAACAAGCTGGTTGACTCTGCGGATCATGCCGATTGGATCGCTCAGATTGATGAGTGGCGACGGGAACGTCCGATAGAGATTCCCTGGGGTGGTGGAAGTTTGTTGCCGCAGTATGTAATGAGCAAGATATTTGAGGTAACCGGTGGTGAGGCGATAGTGGTAACTGGGGTAGGGCAGCATCAGATGTGG
>JAQTTS010000075.1 GCA_028710655.1 Dehalococcoidales bacterium | reverse complement strand
CTGGGGACAAAGATCAATTACGCAATCTATCACCAGAGGGGTACACTCAGGATGCCAGCCAGGCCGGTTATCAAACTGACTGAGGCGGATAAAGACCGCTGGACGAAAATCCTGCATCAGTACATGGTCAGTGAATCAAACAAGGCCTTTTCCGGTCTGATGCCGGGCATAACGGCCGGTCAAAAACATGTGGGGAGTATATAAATGACGCTGAAATTGCTCGAAGCCGCAGTAGATGCGCTGAAAGATTATATCAGTGACACCATAACGGCAAAGATTACCGCCCTGAACACTGAGTATGAGGATTCTTTGCTAACGGAATTTAAGGCTTGCTATATCGGGAATGTCCCGGACGCATTTCCTGAACTGCCCTCACTCGCATTCCAGGGGGACGGGTTTACACCATTAAGCCAGAACAAATCAACCCTGGAGCTGGACAATGATATCTATATATGGGTTTATGTCGGAGACCAGGAAAGCGAAACCCGCTTTCGCAAGCTCTGCCGGTACGCCCGGGCAATTCTGGAGCTTCTCAATGAGGGCGAGGCCACCTGCGGCTATCCCCATTTTATCAGCGGGAAGGTGCAGTTTACGGATACCTTATCCCGGAGCGGAGATTTCCTGCAGGCTGTCATGATCCCGGTAAGGCTCACGAAGGCTGAAGACTATTAAGGAGTAAGGATATGCCAGGTAAATATCACGGCAAAGACGCGCGGCTGTATATAGCCGGTTATGACCTCAGCCCCCTGATGTCATCCATTGAATGGAGCGATGAAATAGAGATGGACCAGTACGCAGTGGCGGACGGATCCGGGGGATACCACGGGATGCCAGGGCTGGTTAAAGGCTCTGTAAAGCTGGACGGCATGTTTGATGACAACCATCAGGGAATTCTTAACAATATGCTGGGTGCGACTGCCGGATCCCAACTGGTTGCAGTACTGGGGTCAGCTGTCGGCGATGCAGCCCTGGGAATAGAGTCTATCAAGGAAACCAGATACAACTGGCCGCTTAAAGTGACCAATGCCAACCGGCTGATGGCCGAATTCATGGCGGACAATTCGCCGGTAGATGTCTGCAGGGTGCTGCAGCCGAAGGCAACCAGGACCACGGACGGCAGCGGCACGGTACTGGACAATCTGGCCGCATCCGCTAACGGCCTGATAGCTTATCTCCAGGTGTTTGCTTGCGGTGCGGATGACGCCCTGATCGTCAAAGTTCAGAGTGATACCACTAGCGACTTTAGCACACCGACCGACGTTATAACCTTCACCACGGCTAACGGGATCACAGCGGAGCGCAAGACGGCTGCTGGGGCTATTGAGAGGTATCTGAGGGTGAGCTGGTCCGGCACTCCGGCTTATTCAGCAACCTTTGCCGTTATAGTTAAACGAGCGTAAATTAATTTAGGAGGAATACGATGGCTACATCGGGTAAATCTCACGGTAAAAATCTGGTTTTTCAGCTGGACACCCAGAGCGGTACATTGAAGGACATCTCTGGTTGGGTGGAGTCTGTGGACGGCCTGCCGCCAGAGGTGGAAATGGACCAGTATGCCTGCGGTGGGGATTCCGGTTATTCGGGGATCCCGGGGCTGCAGAAAGGCGATATTAAGATAGAGTGCATTTTTGATGATACTACCAATTCTGCCTGGGATATTGTCAAAGACTATCTGTCCGATTCAGACACCCGCTCTTTTGAGCTGGGGCCTGCAGGAAGCACTTCCGGATATGCCAAGATCTCCGGTGAGCTCAGGATAAAGAAAGTCGGTCTGCCGGTGAAATCTACGGCCGGTCTGCGCTTTACCATTGACGCCATGCTGGACGGTGCCTGCACTATTGGCGTTTATAGTTAATTATTTCCTGAGAAATAAAGCTCTCTCCGGAGGGCTTTTGTTTAAAGAAAGGAGAGGCATGGGAAAGTATTTTATAGGAAACGAGACAAAACGCATATCTTTTGAAGATGGCGAATGGGTAGACATCAAGGAGGAACTGACCCAGGAGGACAGTGATTATATCTTAAACCAGCTGGCCAAAGCCTCCGCGGTAGGGGACAGTAAGAAACCCAGCGCCAGTGTTGAGGTCAATCTGGGGAAACTCGCGCTTTTGGAGCGTGCTGTGGTTGACTGGTCATTCGCGGATGAAAAGGGAATTAAGGCCCCGGTCACCCGGGATAATCTCTCCAAGTTGCGGAGAAAATATCGAACCAGGGTCCTGCAGGAAGTCAACAAGCTAAACGAAGAGGCCGAGGCTTTCGCAAAAAACTAACTGACGGCATCTGGATGGAGTTATATCAGGCTCTGGTTTACGAAGAGGAATATTTTACTCCGCAAGGTGCCGCTATCTGGAAACGGTTCAAGGTCTGCGAGCGCATGAAGTGGGACCTAAGTACTTACTGCCGCCAGCCCAGATGGTTCATTGATCAGCTCTGGGCCTGCATGAATACTGAAGCGGCCGCATTAAAAGACAAGAGGAACGAGAATGGCTAATACCGAGGAACTGAGCATACTGGTTAAACTAAAAGACGAGGCCAGCGCCCAGATGGGGCAGGTAACCAACGCGATCAAGAACCACTCCGCCCAGATCCGTCAGGCCGGTATAGCATTGACGGCTTTCGGAGCAGCGGTTACCGGTGTTCTGGGAATGGCAGTTAAAGCGGCTGCCGATGAAGCGGCAGGCATACAAAGGCTTAGCCAGGCAATGGATAACGTTGGACTGTCTTATGGCCTTGCACAGGATAGCCTGGAAGCATGGATTGCCGCTAACCAGGCTTCCACCCGCTTTTCTGACGGCGAGCAGAGGGACGCGCTGAGCAGCCTTGTTGTCATGACTGGAGACATGGCCAGATCTCAGGACCTGCTTTCACTGGCCATGGATATATCGGCCGGTACCGGCAGGGATCTGGCGTCGGTCACCACTACGCTGGGTTATGCCCTGGCTGGTAACTGGGGCATGGTCAACCGGATGATACCCGCCCTGTCTCAGGCAAAAACCGAGGAAGAAAAATGGATGATGCTTCGGGAGATGTTTGCAGGACAAGCAGAGGCTTACGGGAGTACCGTGGCGGGTCAATTTGAGATAGTCAAGAACGGCATCAGCGACCTGGCGGAAATAGTCGGGGGAGTCCTGCTGCCTGCCGTAGCGACTATATTAAATGCAGTCAGGCCTCTGATAGAAGGCCTGATGGCGTGGATGCAGGCCCATCCGCAGCTTGCTACTGCCATTATTGCTACTATAGCGGTACTGGGGGTATTGGCTGCAATACTGGGGCCAATATTGTTGATGCTGCCGGCGCTGGCCGCTGGCTTTTCCATGCTCGCCGGTCCGGTAGGTATCGCCATTGCTGCATTTGTAGCCCTGTCAGCTGCTGCCATTCTCATAGCTGCTAACCTGGATACGATTGTAGAAAGCCACAAGACAGCTTTTACCATGGTGGTCAATTTCCTCTCCGGAATGGTTGAATATTTTGTAAATTCCATCATTAGAATGCTGAATGCCATCCCCAACGCCATTAATGCCATCTCCGGGGCTCTTGGCGGCAGCTTCAGTTTTCCAGTTATTCCGGAGGTCCAGCTGCCCAGACTGGCTTCAGGCGGTATTGTTACCCGGCCGACGCTGGCACTCGTGGGAGAGGCAGGTCCGGAAGCTGTCGTGCCATTGAGCAGGGGCGGAACTGTCGGGGGCGGAGGCAGTATTACAGTCCAGGTCTTTAACCAGGGATCGGTTATTTCTGAACGCGATCTGGTAGCCAGTATCAGAAATTCCCTACTTGACCTGAAAGGCCAGAACTTGAACCTGGGGTTAAGCTAATGTCAATAACAGTTACAGTGCGCATAGCATTTACATCGAACGCCTTTGATGCATCGCCGACCTGGGTGGATGTCTCCAGCGACGTTGAGAGAATATCCATCCGCAGGGGCCGCCAGTATTACCTTAACCGGATTGAAGCCGGTACCGCTACTGTAACATTGAGGAATAGCCACGGTGATTACTGGCCGAAAAATGCCGGCGGGTCTTACTACGGTTATGTTATGCCTGTAAAGCGCATTAATATCCGGGTGACTTATAACGGGATTACGTATGACCGTTTTACCGGCTATATCACGAGCTGGGATCCGGACTTTCTGCTTAACGGCTTCTATTCCCCTGTCGTCACTTTGCAGTGTGTAGAACTGCAGAAGAATATGGCCCGCTGCCCGATCGCTGCCAGTGCTTATTCGGCAGAGCTGAGCGGTGCCCGGTTTGGTCATATACTTGACAGTATGGGCTGGCCGGCAGGGGCACGGTCTATTGCTGCAGGACAGGTCAACATTGCCGCCGGTCCCGCAGTGGACACCAACGCTTTGTCCCACGCTTACGATGTGCAAGATGCCGAGCTTGGTCTGTTTTTTATAAGCGGCGCCGGTAATGCTGTATTTCAGGACCGCCTTACCCGCAACTCCTCACCTTACGATACATCTCAGGCCACCTTCGGCGACAGCGGAGCAGATCTACGTTATATTAAGCCACTGGCAAGGCTGGACGACCAGTTTATTTATAACAGGGTTACCGGGATCCGCTCAGGCGGGTCTCAGAAGACTGCAAATGATACTGACCGCCAGACAAGAGACGGGCTGCGTTGTCTGGATAGAGGGACGCTGGTACTCACGACTGACAATGATGTCGAGGATCAGGTTTATTTCCTGCTCCGGAGATACCGGGACGCCTCGCTGAGGGTGCAGGCCATCACGCTACTACCCGGGTCAGATCCATCGAATCTATATCCCAAGGTACTGGGGTCCGACATATCCACAAGGATAACGGTCAAGCTAACCCAGGCCTCTATTAACGAGGATTATCATATCGAAGGCATTAATGATGACTGGGAGGCCAGAAAGCCCAACAGCTGGCGGACTACCTGGCAGCTGTCCAATGCCACCGACCTGGCATATCCGGAACGGACCATATTGACATTAAGGCCTGACGGCGTTGGAGATTTAACAAACCAGGTTCCGTACCCCTCTGAATACGAAAACTGGGAGTGTGTACTAGAGGAAGACGACGGTAAATATGTGGCATCTTCCAACCCGAGAGATCTTTACACTGCAACTGATATTGTCAGCATCGGGCCAACGCTCGCTGTAAGAATAATCATGCGGTGCAGAAGAATGTACAGCGGCATGAATGGAACCTGCCGGGCGCTGATCAAATTAGATGGAAACACTAGCGAAGGACCACCTCATGATATACCAGGTATAAGCTATCAATACTTTAGTACTACCTTTTATCCGGGCCAATTGACGGTAAGCCAGGTAAACTCAATGCAGATAGGCATGAATTTGAGCTTGTCAGAATGCGACTATTTGTACGCTGAGATTGAGACCTATTCCGACTGGTAAATGCGCATAAATCCATACTAACAGGAGATCATCATATGGCAACCGGACAGGAACAACTAACCCGACTGGAATACGAAAGGGAACTTAGAGGCTATCGGGATGACCATGAATTATTAATCCGCCTCGGTCTGGAAGTCTATGACATTAAGGACAATTACGCTAAAGGGGGCAGCCGGAAGCAAAGCGTAACGCTTGGCGCTGGCTCCGGGGGAATAACAGCCTTGATTTTTCTTATCATTGATTATTTATTCTTTAAAATCAAGGGAGGGTGATATGATCGAGCTGCTTCCGGGTGACATAATATTATTTAAAGACCAGAACACCGGTTTCTATGGAAAACTAAAGCGCTGGCTCATGCGCTCCGACTACGGCCACGGGTCCATCTACATCGGAAATGACTACATCGTGGAAGCGATCGGTAAAGCGTGTTGCAGAAGAAAGATAGAGAACACCGAATACAAGGGCTGGGATATACTCGTTTTAAGATTAAGGCGATACCTGGACCCGAATTATTATTACGCCAGAGTCGCCGCCAGTCACGCCGAATATATCGCCGACTCTCCGAAGTCAGGTTATGACTATTTGGGGATTGTAAGATTTGTTATTCCCCGACTCATCCTTTACAGGTTGACCGGGAAGGTCTATTCATTAGGTTACTACGACAATAAATTATTCTGGTGCTTTGAATTGTGCGCAAAAGTGTATCAGCTCGCAAAATTGCCGGTGATCTCTCATGACATCGCTATGGCATCGGACTTCATTGACTCCAACAAGCTGGACATCGTGCATATCGGGCCGTTAAGTTATTAGCGCTTGTGAAGGATAATTATCCAAACCTGGCTATTTCTTCTGGTGTGGCCTCGCGCATCTCATCGGGATCGTCCGTTGTTGCCGGGGTATCTCCATAGATTATCAGCCTCATGCCAATAGCGCATGTCTCATAATACTCGGGAGTGGTATAGTAAAGGGTTTTGCTGCCTGAGTCATCCATTATCACGAGTACATAGTCAATATCATCATGGATGAGCATATTAATGCCGTTGCTGTCTGGCTGGATGACTTTCCTGGCTGGCTCGCAGTACCTGTCAATTATATCGCCTTCCGCGATGACGGCAGGTGAGTTGTCGCAGCCTGCTGCAAATATTAGCAAAAGCAGAAAGATTATAATAGCTTTTTTCAATGCATAACCCTCTTATGCCTTTGGATAACTATAATAACATAAATATATTTATTGTTAAATAACCGTAACTTGCCGGGTTTCCTCCTTTCCCGGCAGGTCTCTCCTTTCTATGGGGCAGCTTTCGGGCTGCCCCAGATTATTTATTTCCGGTCCTTAACAGGAAGTCGGGGGAATACCGTGCCCGGTATGGTTAGTATAATTGTTCCGGTTGCCTTTAACGGCCTGGGGTCGCTTCCAACAGGAACAATTCCCGTCTTTGATACCCCGAAAGAATACGTCACTGTCATTTCATTTCCGGAGATCTCTATCTTTTCAATAAAGTGGGCCAGGGCGTTTTTTAATTCCTGGGCGTCCGGACTATTGAAGATGCAGCAGATCTTCTCCCGCATTTCATTGACTGCCTCATCGGTCACTGCCGGCAGATTGGCTGCCCTCAGCCTTTCCAGTTCTATATCCTCCAGCCGTATTTCCAGTTTTAGTTTGCGCTCCATACGGTCGTTGATTGGCTTGGATACCGCATCCGGGTTGACCCCGTCGGCGATCGCTTTATAAAACCGCTCCAGCTCCGTCTTGATCTGTTTCAGCTGATGCAGTATATCATCTCTTTCAGTATCGTCTTCCTCTTCATTACGGGCCTGCTCCCGGGCAAGGTATTCCATTCCCTGGCGGATCCGCTCCGGGGTAAAGACGCAGGACATCAGTTCGTTGATTACAAAGCTTTCAATGGCCTCTTTCTTCAGCCACCGGCAGGAGGCGTGTTTCTTCCCCAGGCGCTTTCTCTCCGCACAGGAATAGTACATGAGCTCTCCATTGCCCTGACCGGTATAGGGACAGTTGTGCTCTTTGCACCATAACAGGCCGGAGAGAATGTAGACGCTTTTAACCACGGACTGACGCCCGGATTTATGGGGACACTTGCGGTCCAGGATTGACTGGACCTGGTCAAATATTTCCTGAGAAATAATGGCCGGGTGGCTTTCCGGGACAATAACGATATCCTCTGCTTTGTTCTTGATCCGGATGGTTTTCTTATCGGCCCTCCGGGTGGTATTGTAGATCCTTTCTCCCAGGTAAGCCCGGTTGCGGAGCAGGGTAGACAGGCCGTTTTTGGCCGAAACAATCTGTGTCTCATTTACTATATCCACATTGGTATAGCCCTGAATGCACATCTCAAACGCACGCTGGACCAGCGGAGCTGCTACCGGGTCCGGTTCCCACTTGGTTCGCATGATGGGTTCACCGTTGGGTTTTAAGCCGGCAGCGACTCTGACATTGCGGTACCCGGTCGGAGGCCTGCCTCCGGTGGAGTATCCCTGGGAGGCGATCTGCTTGAGGCCTCGGAGGGTATCCTCGGCTACCTGCTTGCAGTAGAGCTCGTCGGCCGCGGCCAGGACTGTCTCCATGAATTGGGCTGACGCTCCCTCAAATTCCGGTTCGTGCAAAGAGACAAAGCGGATTCCCCGGCGCCGGAAGATGCGGCCGTAAGCCAGGCGGTGCTCCACACTGCGGAAGAGGCGGTTGCTGCGCCAGGTCAGGATAATATCAAAAGGCTTGGGATTCTGCTTGATGGCCTCGAACATTTCCTGGAAAGCCGGGCGCTGGTCCGTGCGGCCGGAATAGCCGGCATCTTCATAGACCTTGACGATCTCCCAGCCCTTCTCTTTGGCATACTTGCGGCACTCCTCGAGCTGGCCAAGGATGGGAACCTCTTCTTCCTTCTGATTTTGTGTACTGACACGGCAGTAGATGGCGACTTTCATGGTTAGAATCTCTATCGCCCCGGGTTGTCCTGGTCCTTGAGGACACTGACCGGGATGGATATCGTCTCCGTAGGCTCATCGTAAAAATGTACTATGTTGTCATTATCTAAATAGCCGGCTACAGGGATCTCCACTGTATCACAATCAATAGGTTTCAGTTCCGGACAGTCTTCAAATGATTTCTTGTGAACAGATTTGTTTTCATTATTCATCGTTGCCTCCAATAGCTTAGCTCAGGGGCTTTCTCTTATCCTCCAGTCCGCACCGTCCGCCAGACAGCGACTTTAGCGGCTTACCCGTGTCCTACTACCTTGCTGCGCCAGATTTGGCGATTAGAGTGTTACAGGGGCAGATTATTCCCAGCTACCGTACCAGGATACTGAATGGCCGTCTTCTGTATGAGCCCATATAAAGAAATTCTTAGCCTTTTGTCCAAAAGGATTGAATCGAGTCCCA
>JAQTTS010000074.1 GCA_028710655.1 Dehalococcoidales bacterium | reverse complement strand
CGTAGTAAACTCCTCGTTCTGGATGACAATACCGTTGTTTATCCCGGTCACGGTGAAAAAACAACCATTGCCGCCGAGCGCACGAATAATCCTTTCCTGTCCAACTAGCGGGCTTCTAGATTACCCCGCTGAAGTGGACCAGTACCGGAGCCAGCACCAGTGATACGATTGACATCAGCTTTATCATAATATTCAGTGATGGCCCTGAGGTATCCTTCATCGGGTCGCCCACTGTATCTCCGATTACGGCAGCCTTATGGGAGTTGGAGCCCTTACCACCGAAGGCACCGGTTTCTATCCATTTCTTGGCGTTGTCCCAGGATCCGCCGGAGTTGGCAAAGGTAATCGCCAGTATAAAACCGCAGACCACTGCCCCGATTAAGAACCCGCCCAGAGCAACAGCACCCAGCAGTAGGCCGACTACGATTGGGGTAACGATGGTCATAATGCCGGGGGCAACCATCTGCCGGATGGCAGATTTGGTACAGATGTCCACGCACTTGCCGTATTCCGCTTTTCCCTTCCCTTCCATCAGCCCTGGTATTTCACGAAACTGCCGGCGGACTTCGTTGACTATCGAGAAGCTGGCTTTACCGACCGAATTCAGGGTCATCGCACAGAAGATAGCCGGTATCATTGCTCCCAGGAAAATGCCGGCGATGACATTTGGATCAAGCATACTGATTTCGGTAAACTTGATGCCCACCGCCTGGGTATAGGCGAGCAGCAGGGCCAGGGCAGTCAGTCCGGCGGAACCGATGGCAAAACCTTTGCCGGTAGCGGCAGTAGTGTTACCCAGGGAGTCCAGTGCGTCGGTGCGCTCTCTGATTTCGTGGGGCAGGTCGCTCATCTCGACAATACCACCGGCGTTGTCGGCGACCGGTCCATAGGCGTCAGTGGCATCCTGTATACCAAGAGTGGCCAGCATACCGACGCCGCCAATAGCAATGCCGTACATGCCGGCAAATTTGTATGCGATCAGCATCGCCGCTACGATGATTATGATAGGCGGCAGGTTGCTCATCAGACCGTTGGCGAAGCCTCTGGTTAGCAGCGTTCCCGCTCCGGTCTGGGCGGATTCAGCGATGTTGAGTGTTGGTTTGTAGGAGTAGGAGGTGAAGTAGTTGGTGCTCTCTCCGATGGCAACACCGGCGATGAGACCGGCCAGAATTGCCCAGAAGATGTTGATGCTGGCGCCCATGAAATATACTGCCAGGAAAGCGAAGACGCCGGTGAGGATTGAAGATACTATGGTACCGCGGCGCAGGGCGTTAAGCAGAGCCCCCATCGCTGCTTTCACTTTGCCGACTCTTACTGCGAATATACCGATGATGGAGGCGATAATACCGCCGCCAGCTACCAGCATGGGTAGGAACCAGGCAGCGGTCAGATCGGGTACCAGCTGGGTGGAGAAAACGGCTATCGTACCCAGTGCCATAGTAGCGATAATCGAGTCAACGTATGACTCGTAAAGGTCGGCGCCCATACCGGCGACATCGCCGACATTGTCTCCGACGAAGTCAGCAATGACGGCGGCATTGCGGGGATCATCCTCGGGTATGTTCGCTTCAACCTTACCCACGATGTCGGCGCCGGTGTCGGCAGCCTTGGTGAATATACCGCCGCCGACTCTGGCAAAGATAGCTACTCCAGAGGCACCAAAACCAAAGGCAGGAATAACCTTGAGTAGCATATCAGGATTACTGCCAAAAATAAAATAGATGATGCTAATACTGATAATACCGATACCAACGACACATAGCCCCATTACTGCTCCGCTACGGAAGGCTACCCGTAGGCCGTCGTTCAAACTCTTCTGTGCGGCAGTAGCGGTGCGGCTGTTAGCTCTGATGGCAATGCTCATACCGATGAATCCGGCCAGTGCCGAGGTGACGGCGCCGCAGACAAATACCACCGATACCCACCAGCCGAGCATGGGAACAACACCGAGGACGATGGCGACCACGGTGATGAATATCGCCAGCATGCGGTATTCTCTACCGATAAAGGCAAGGGCCCCTTCCTTGATTGCGGTTGATATCTGCTTTATCCTGTCTGTTCCCTGGTCTTGCTTCAGCACATAGCGTGCCATAAAGCCGGCAATACCAATTCCGATGCCGCCACAGATTAGGGCGATTATCATTGGGTTCATTGACCAAATCTCCTCTCTTGAAATTAGTGTTTACGCTCTTTGAGGTTCTCCCCAAATATTTTCAACTTTGCCTCAACTTTGTTCTGTCTCATTACCATGGTCAGGTCACTGCGCGTCTTTTCCAGGACGCCGCGTACCATATCGGTAGTGCGGCGCAGTCCGGCGGTGATCGCATCGGGGAAGTCCATGGTGACCAGAACATTGTAGATATCATCCATGGCTTCCAATAACTCCTCACCACGTGATAAATCCTCCCTTCTTATACCATCCAGTATAAAGCGTCTTAGCTCTCCAACGGCTTCACCCATTCCGTTAAGGTAGGCAGCGAATTCCGTATCCAATTCATCGGGATTGGGAACCTGTTTTCCGGTCACCAGGGCAAGGGTGATGGCGGCTTCGGCAAATTCCTTCTGGGCATCCCGGAAAAAGCCGGTGTTGCTGAGCTCGCTATTCTGATTGGTTGCCAGTTTGGCCTCGGCAAGCAGCCTGGCCGCTGAGTCAAGTATCTCCTTAGCCTGGTCAAACTCCTGACGGTGCAGAGTGCGGATAGCGGTTGAGGAATAGCGAATTACTTCGCGGCAGAGGGGCAGTAATTTTTCCCTGGCGGCATCTTTGGCCGTGAAGCTCTGCCGAATTTGCTCGGCGATTGTATCCAGGTTATCGGTCAGTCTGATTCTAGCCATTTACTCCCTCGATGCGGGCTACTATTTGCCGGGCTGCTTTTTCCGGGGATTCCGTCTTGAGTATAGCGCTGATTACGGCTATCGCGTCGGCGCCGGCAGAAATCACCTCAGCCGCGTTATCTTCGTTGATGCCGCCGATGGCTACTATCGGTAGGCCTACTGCCTGTCTCACCTGCCGCAGCCTTTCCGGTTCAACGATAACCGCCGCTTCTTTTGATGAGGTCGGGTAGATGGACCCGACCCCGATATAGTCGGCTCCGTCCGCTTCGGCGGTGATTGCCTGCTCCAGAGTGTTTATCGAACAGCCTAGAATTTTATCCATCGGCAGCAACTGGCGGGCTACCCGGATGGGTAGATCGTTCTGCCCCAGGTGTAGCCCATCGGCGTCGCTGGCTAAAGCGATATCCAGGTGGTCATTAATGATAAAGAGCACGTCGTGCCCGGCGCATAGCTCTTTAAGTTTAATAGCGACAGACACAAGCTCCTTTTTAGTCAGGATTTTGTCCCTTAGTTGAACAATCTTGGCCCCACCGTGAATTAACTGCTTGGCCACTTCGTAGTGGGGGCGCCCTTTGAGGGCCTGGGTGTCAATAATGGCGCAGAGCCCGCGGATAAGTCTTGCTTTATCCTGCCGCAGCAGTCGGGAGAATATCTCTTGTTCTATCGTGTAAAGCTCGAACCGGGACTGCTTGAAGCTCTCCGGGTCTAACCCGAGGTAGATTCCGCTGGTCCGGGTAAGCTCCTCTATGGTTCGTAACGATTCCTGAACCCTCCTTGAATTAGCCACCAGCACCAGCGGCAGATCTTTCTCTTCTGCCTGTCCCGGCACTTCCAGGTTGATACCTACATCGCCCCTGGCGTCTCTGGCTCCGACGAGCTGTTTGTTAAGTGCCAGGTCACCTTCGACCGTCCTGTGGCGCATCGCTTTTATCTGCCCGCTTATAGCAGCATCGTTAAGAACCAGGCGGGCTATGTCTTCGATGACCCGGAGTCCCTCACTGGCACGGTTCAGGTTGACGTCGATAATACGTAGTATCTGTTGTGGCAGAGTTTTTGTTGGGGTCATATTCATCGTCACTGGCGGCTAATTCTAACATAATTGGGAGCAGGTGGTAAAGAGATATGCCTTAGTCTTCACCCACTGCATTGTCAATAAGCTCAATGCGGGACGGCCTGCTTTTTTCATCCAGCTCTATCGCTACGATATCAATACGCCATAGCAGAGGTAGATTACGGTGGCTTTGCCGGTAGTGAAGAGCGGTTGTTATCAACCTTTCCTTCTTAACTGGGGTGATTGATTCCTCCGGACTGCCGAAGTCGAGGCTTCTTTTCGTTCTTACTTCGATAAAGGCGAGGTAGTCCTGATGCCTGGCGATAATGTCAATCTCCCCTCGCGGACAGCGGTAGTTGGTCTCCAGAATGTGATAGCCGCGTTTCTTCAGGAAGCCAAGGGCTATTCTTTCACCCAGGATACCGGTATCTCGGCGTTTCATGGTTCGCTTACCTGCCTGACCGGTCTGAAGGAGTGGCGGTGAATCGGGCAGGTTCCCATCTGGCTCAGTCGGAAAAGGTGTTCTCTTGTCCCGTAGCCCTTGTGTCTGGCTAGCCCGTAGCCGGGGTAGGTATTGTCCAGTTGAATCATAAAACGGTCACGGGCCACTTTGGCGATGATGGAGGCGCAGGCAATGGAGAAGCAAAGCCGGTCGCCATTGGTGATTCCTTTTTGCGGCAGGAGTACCTCGGGGAGGATTAGATAGTCGATAATAAGATAGTCGGGCGCTGGTGCGAGTTGCTCGATAGCCATTTTCATGGCGATTTTCGTCGCCTTGACTATGCCTTGGGCGTCAATCGTCTCCGATGGCACCAGCCCGATGCCTGCTGTGATAGCAGTCTCCCTGATGTGCTGAAAGAGGTACTCCCTTCGGGTCGGGCTTAGCAGCTTGGAGTCTCTTATTTCATCCTGCCAGGGAGTATCTATCCTGGCGGGTAGTATGACGGCGGCGGCGGCTACCGGCCCGGCCAGGGCACCCCGGCCGGCTTCATCAACGCCGGCAACAAGTTGATAGCCGTTAGCCCTGAGACGTTCTTCCTCAATAAAGGATGGTTTATTAGAGCTGGATTTCACTCTCTTTGTTTTCCTCTCCTTCTATTATACCCCCGCCCAGCACCTCACTGCCTTGGTAGAAAACGACGTCCTGTCCCGGGGTAATTGCGCTCTGGGGATTATTGAAGACGACCTTGGCGGAATCACCCTTTAAGTATAACTTTGCGGCTGCCCTGGCTGACCCGTAGCGGATTTTGGCCGTTATTTTGCTTGTCCCTTGTAGTGGTATTCCCCTGATCCAGCTTAGCCTGCTGGCATTAAGCCTGTTGCCTAACAGCTGGTTCCTGGTGCCGACTATTACCCTGTTGGTGTTTGAATCAAGCTTGAGCACATAAAGCCGTTCCTTTGAGCTTAAGCCCAGTCCCTGTCTTTGCCCTACTGTGTAGAGGGCCATGCCGTTGTGTCTGCCCAGAACGTTACCCTCAGTGTCGGTGATATCCCCGGGTTTTGTGGTGATATGCCCGGTCAAAAACAGGCGATAGTCATTGCCCGGGATGAAGCAGATGTCCTGGCTCTCCCGTGGGCTGTTAGCAGCTAGGCCGCGCCGGGCGGCCATCTGTCTAACCTCTGATTTGTGGAGGCTACCCAGAGGAAAGAGCAGGTGCTTCAGTTCCCGTTGCCCGAGCCGATAGAGGAAATAGGACTGGTCTTTGGTCGGGTCTGCCCCTTCGAGGAGATGATATCCTTCCCCAGAGGACTCGATACGGGCGTAGTGGCCGGTAGCCAGATAGTCGGCTCCCGTTTCCAGTATCCTGTCGAGCAGCAGTCCGAACTTTATTCTTTGGTTGCAGATAGTACAAGGGTTTGGTGTCCGGCCTTGGTTGTACTCCAGACAGAAGTGTTCGATTATAAGCTTCCGGAACTCTTCTTCCAGACCGATTATCCGGAGCGGGATTGTCAGCCGCTGGCAGTTATCTCTGAGGGCGTCGATATTTTTTTCCTGATCGGGGCCTTTCCATAGCTTCAAATAAACGCCGCTTATTTCATTGCCGGCATCACTGAGCAGGGCGGCTGCCATTAGAGAGTCCACTCCGCCGCTCATCGCCACAACCACTCGCTTCCCGGATATCTTTGTTTCAGTCACTCTCTCTGCCCAGCAGTTGGCTTACCCGTCGCCAGATAGCCCCGGCCACCTTCTCCTTGCTCTGTGTGGCGTCTACGACCAGCCAGCGTTCAGGTTCATCGGCGGCCAGCTTGAGGTAGCCCTCCCTTATCCTGTAGTGAAAGGCTAGCTCTTCCTGTTCGAAGCGGTCTCGCTGGCTGCCCTTCTTGCGGGTAAGTCCTAATTCGGTGGGCATGTCGAGAAGGATGGTCAGTTCTGGTTGAAGCCCTTGAGTGGCGGCGTTATTGGTAGCCTTGACGGTTGTTATATCTATTCCCCGTCCATATCCCTGATATACTGTGGTAGAGTCGACATAGCGGTCGCTGATAACAACTTTACCCTTTTTCAGGCCGGGTAGGATTATCTCGGTTACCGATTGGGCGCGGGCAGCGTTGAACAGCAGCAGTTCGACTAGCGGTGTGATATTCTCATCGTCAGTCCATTTCAGCCAGCGTCCCAGCTTCTTGCCCAGCGGCGTACCGCCGGGTTCGTAGGTCAGGATGGCCGGAATGGACAGGTGTGACAGTCTCCGGTATAGTAGTTTGGACTGAACGCTCTTGCCGCTTCCTTCTCCTCCCTCGAAGGTGATGAACAGGGACATAACTACCTCATTTTATAATTATTTGGTGGCCCGTCACCCTGTTTTCCTCTCCGCTTACCGGTAAATCCTCACCCTGCGGTTAGGGTCTTTGCCGGTGCTCTGGGAGAGCAGATCGTTTCTTCTTGCTATCAGATGTTGCAGTCGACGTATGTAAGCACTCTGCGGACTGAGTTCTATTCCTTCTTGCTCCCCGTCTTTTACCTGGGTAACCGCTTCTTCTGCCTCGCCTAAGGCACGCTTTAAGGAATTTGATTTGTCCTGATTTTCTGCCGGGTAGATGTCAGCCAAAAGTTGCCTCATCTGGGCAGGGGTATTGCTCCTTAAGACATAGAGAGGCAGGTTAGCCGCTTCGGCATCCCTCACCTTCTGTGGCTTATGACGGAAGTAGTTTTTCGAAGTGATGAAAAGGTTAGCCTCGCTCAGGTTCTGCACTATATCCAGTTCTAACTGCATCTCTTGGGCAATCTGTTCCAGCCGCCCCCGGTTTATCCCGTAGAGATAGACCTTCGCCGGCTCATTTTTCTTGGGGGGTTTTCTGGCTGTGAATGTTCTTGTCGAGGTGTTGGTCGGGGATTGCTTTGCTATCCTGATCTCACCCTTTTCGTCCAGCCAGCGGGTTTCGGTATCCAGCACCTGGCCGCGTAGGATGGCGTCGACCGCCTCGCCAACGTCAGGCCGGATGGCAACCCTGTCCCAGCCCTGAATTTCAATAACGATGTCGAAGGTGGGTGACGAGGTGCGTTCCAGGATCGATTTCTGGGTACCCCTTCGCTTGGCTTCCTCGTCGCCCAGGGTTACCGACTGGATACCGCCGATAAGGTCACAGAGAGTAGGGTTCATCATTAGATTTTCTAATGTGTTACCGTGGGCGGTGGCGATTAGCTGCACGCCGCGCTCGGCAATAGTGCGGGCTGCCTGTGCCTCGAGTTCGGTCCCGATTTCGTCAATTACAATTACCTCGGGCATATGGTTCTCTACCGCCTCAATCATGACGGCGTGCTGCTTGGTAGGGGTAGCTACCTGCATCCGGCGGGCGTGTCCGATAGCCGGGTGGGGAATATCGCCGTCGCCGGCGATTTCATTTGAGGTATCAACAATGATAACCCTCTTCCCGAAGTCATCGGCGAGTACCCGGGCGACCTCACGGAGCATGGTGGTCTTGCCTACCCCAGGACCGCCTAAGAGGAGGACTCCCTTGCCGGTCTCGATGAGGTCTTCGATAATCTTTATTGTACCGAAGACAGCCCGACCCACACGGCAGGTAAGCCCGACGATACGCCGTTTGCGGTTGCGGATAGCGGAGATGCGGTGTAGCGTGCGCTCAATTCCGGCCCGGTTGTCATCGCCGAAAGTACCGATACGTGAGACGATGTAATCAAGGTCGGCTTCGTCAATTTCCTTGGGGTTCAGGACTATTTCTCGCGCCGGAAAGCGGGCTTCTGCAGGCCGGCCCAGATCAAGTACTACTTCCAGCAGGTCTCTGTTGCTCCCCTGGTCGCATAACGGCTGACGAATGTGTGGCGGCAGGATGTTGAGCAGAGCATCCAGATCATCGGTGATAACCTTTTGCATAATCTTTTGCAAAGGTGTTCCCCTGTTTAGGATTTATTGCTCTCGGTAGCGATATCTAGGAAATACTGATGAAATCTCAGATCGTCGGTCAGCTCGGGGTGGAAAGCAGCCGCCAGTAGTTTGCCCTGCCTGGCGGCGACAATGGTACCGTCGCTCAGCCTAGCCAGTATCTCGGTTTTGCCATTCACCTTCTCGATTAATGGAGCACGGATGAAGATGCCAAGAAAGGGTTTTTCTCCCAGCGCCGGTACATCCAGTTCTGTCTCAAAGCTATCCTTCTGTCTTCCGAAGGCATTACGCCTGACTGTGATGTCCATCAGTCCCAGGGGCTCGACGTCGGAGTCCGAGATTTCTCTGGCGAGTAGTATCATTCCGGCGCAGGTGCCAAATATGGGTAGTCCTTTCTCCGCAAGCCTTTTCACCTTGTCGGCCAGCTTATAGGTGGCTATCAGACGACCGATGGAAGTACTTTCTCCACCTGGAATAACTAACCCGTCTATATCATCGAACTCCGAGGGTAGACGGACAGGCAGTGCTTCTACCTTTAACTGGCGTAGCATGGCTATGTGTTCGGCAAAGGCTCCCTGCATGGCAAGGACACCTATTCTCATCTTACCAGCCTCGGGATGCCAGTAGTTCTTCGGTGGGTATTTGTTTGATATCCAGCCCGGGCATGGCTTCGCCCAGGTTCTTGGAAACCTCGGCGATGATTGCGGCGTCCTGGT
>JAQTTS010000073.1 GCA_028710655.1 Dehalococcoidales bacterium | reverse complement strand
ATACTGGCAAAAACGTTTTGAGGAGAAGGGGCTCCCGGTCATCGGCGATGATGTAAAATCTCAGGTTGGAGCGACGATTGTCCACCGTGTTCTCACCCGTCTTTTTATGGACCGTGGCGTTAAGCTGCAGCGGACGTATCAGTTGAACTTCGGCGGTAATACCGACTTCCTCAACATGTTGGAACGAGAACGCCTCGAGTCCAAGAAAATATCGAAAACCAATGCGGTTACCTCCCAGTTAGACTATAAGCTTGATCCTAACGACATTCACGTCGGCCCCAGCGATTATGTCCCCTGGCTTACCGACCGCAAGTTTTGCCATATCAGAATGGAGGGACAGACCTTCGGCGATGTCCCCTTGAATCTGGAGCTGAAACTGGAGGTATGGGATAGCCCTAATTCAGCAGGAGTGGTTATTGACGCTATAAGATGCTGCAAGCTTGCCATGGACTGCGGATTGAAGGGGTCGCTGACATCGCCCTCCGCCTACTTTATGAAGTCACCGCCTGTTCAGTACAGCGATGATGAAGCCCGCCGGATGGTTGAAGAGTATATTACCAATTGCCAGCAGGCGGGGCAGAAGAAAAGTTCTTCTCATTGATAATCGGAGTTAGGTGAGGAGGGGTCGGCCAGCCATAAATGAAGATAGCGTTAGTCTCGCCCTATGATTTCTCTCACCCGGGTGGTGTGGTTAATCATATCTGCTCGCTGGGTCACTACCTTACCGAGATGGGACATGAAGTAAGGTTTATTGCTCCGACTTCTAAGTCCGTCACTTACCTCGGCGACCAGTTTATTCCTATCGGCAAGCCCCGCCCTATACCCGCCAGCGGTTCTATTGCCCGTATTGCCATATCACCCATGCTGTCAACGAGGATAACCGACATACTCAATAAAGAGAAATTCGATATTATCCACCTCCATGAGCCGTTGATGCCCATGATGTGCACTACCGTACTCCGTATGTCCTGTACTGCCAATGTAGGCACCTTTCACGCCTTCGATGGCAAGGGGTATTATGCTGCCAAGCCCTTTGGCAACCTATTTTTCAAGAGATGGTTCAGCAAACTGGACGGTAGAATCGCCGTATCCAAGCCGGCGGCTGAATTCGTCAATAGACACTTCCCGGAAGAGTACAATATTATCCCTAACGGCGTCGATATAGAGCATTTTCACCCTGACGTATTACCAATCAATGACTTCTGTGACGGAAAGCTGAATATTCTGTTTGTCGGTCGTCTCGAAAAACGAAAGGGAGCCGACCACCTGCTCAAAGCCTACCGGCGGGTGAAACAGGAGATACCCAACTCACGGCTGATTATCGTGGGACCCGGGACCAATCTGCGCAGCAAGTATAATAGACTGGTCAAGAAAAACAACCTGAAGGATGTTGTTTTTGTCGGTTTCACCAGTTATGACGAGCTGCCCAGGTACTATAAGACGGCCGACGTCTTCTGTGCACCGGCAACAGGTTGTGAGAGCTTCGGCATCGTTCTGCTTGAGGCAATGGCGGTGGGCAAACCGGTCGTCGCCTCGAACATAGCCGGTTATGCCAGCATATTAGCCGATGGCGTGGAGGGGATACTGGTACCGCCCAAAGATGATGAAAAACTGGCCCAGGCCCTGATCTCTCTGCTTAACGACGAGCCATTAAGGCGCCGGATGGGGGCCAATGGGATACGTAAAGCGGCAGACTATGACTGGAAGAAGATTGCCCGTAAGGTAATGGACTTCTATGTCGAAGTTCTTAAAAACAAGCCGGACCATAGAGAGACCTTTTCATTAAGAAAGATTATCCTGGAAAAAATGAGCAGCCTTGTTGCGGAAAGCAGACGGAATGGAAAAACTAACCGGAGTTCGTAGATCCGCCTACCGTCTTACCGAACCGGTAGTACAACTCCTGATGAGGACAGGTTTTACCCCCAATAGCTTAAGCTGGTTAGGCTTCTCAATAGCCGTGGGTGCTGCCGTCCTCATCGCCACCGGGCACCTCTTTATTGCCGGCTTCGTGGTGATTGCTGCCGGCTTCTTTGATATGCTGGATGGGTCGCTGGCACGTCGTACCAACAGGGTCACATTATCCGGTGCTGTCCTTGACTCCACCTTGGACCGCGTATCTGAGGCAGTGCTGCTGCTGGGCGTCCTGATTTTCTACCTCTTCTTGGGCGGCCGGCCCGCACTGGGGATATTGTTTGTCTGCCTTGCCATGATCGGTTCGCCACTGACAAGCTACATCCGGGCGAAGGCGGAGGCAATAGGAATAGACTGCAAAATGGGGTTGTTCACCAGACCGGAGCGAGTGATTGTGCTGGCGGTAGGTCTGCTGGCAAACCCTGTTAACAACAACGCCCTGATCATCGCCCTGGCTGTGATAGCTACCTTAAGTTTTGTTACCGCCGGGCAGAGGCTGTTCTATTTGCTCAAACAAACCGGAAATCAGTGTGGGGGAAGGTGAGGATAACCGCCACAGTTTAGTCGCCTTTAGCGATCCTGCTACCTGTTCTGGCTAAAACAACTACGATACACTGATTAAACTTGAAAGGGGAAACAATGTCAGTTATTGCTGTTATCGGAGCGCAATGGGGAGACGAGGGAAAGGGTAAGATAGTTGACCTTTTGGCTGAAAAAGCAAGGGTAGTGGTACGTTTTTCGGGTGGTGATAATGCCGGGCATACGGTAATCAACCAGTACGGTGAATTCGGGCTGCATATTATCCCGTCCGGTATTTTCTATCCCGGTGTTACCTGCATCGTCGGCAACGGGGTAGTGATTAACCCCGAGGTACTCATTGGTGAGATTAGCCAGCTTGAGCAACGGGGTGTGGACACCGGCAGGCTGTTTATCAGCGACCGGGCTCATCTGATTATGCCCTACCATACCCTGCTTGATGGTCTGGAAGAGGAAGCAAGGGGAGGCAGTGCCATCGGGACAACGCGCAAGGGCATCGGGCCTGCCTTTGCTGACAAGACGGCCAGGCTAGGTATCAGGGTCGGCGACCTTCTGGAGAAAGAAGCACTGCTGGAACGCCTGCGCTTTATCCTGGAGAGCAAGAATGCCATTCTGACCAGGGTCTACGGGATCGAACCACTGTCAGTGGATGAAATCTACAGCCGGTACTGCCGGTACGGAGAACTACTGGCCCCCCGCATCCGGGAGACGGTGGGAATGCTATCGGAAGCACTGGATAGGAATGAACCGATTATGCTGGAGGGAGCCCAGGGAGCACTGCTTGATCCCGACTTCGGCACATACCCCTATACCACATCATCCTCACCCCTGGCCGGCAACAGCTGTTTGGGCAGTGGTATCGGCCCGAAGCAGGTTAAAAGCATACTGGGTGTAGTTAAGGCTTATTGCACCAGGGTAGGTGGTGGCCCCATGCCAACCGAGCTGACGGACGAGACCGGAGACGCTATTCGGGAACTAGCCCACGAATACGGTACCACCACCGGCAGACCGCGCCGCTGCGGTTGGTTCGATGCCGTGGCGACCCGTTTCAGCGCCCGCGTTAACAGCTTGACCGGTATTGCCATTACCCGTCTTGATGTCCTTGATACCCTACCCCGGTTGAAGATATGTACCGGTTATAAACTTGAGGGCAAGGTAATCAATTACTTCCCGGCAAGCATAGCCGCTCTGAACAAGTGCCGACCCGTCTACGAGGAGTTACCGGGCTGGCTATCTCCTACCAGCCACGTCCGGGACTATGAACAACTACCGACTGAGGCCAGACAATATGTCGCCAGGCTGGAAGAACTCACTGGCTGTCCGGCTAATATCATCTCGGTAGGTCCTGAGCGGGAGCAGACCATTCATAAAATACCGCTGTCATTCTAGGGAAAAAGCAAAAGACGAACTGCTCGCCAGACAACCTGTGCCCAGCCTGATGAATCAGGTAAGGCACACCTCCTGCCTGGCCACACTAGCTTACCGGCAGGTCGATATGGTAATTTTTCAGGGTATCTCTGATAACAGCGGCCGTCTTTTCATCAGGTGCAGTAAGGGGCAACCGTGGATTACCGACCCGGAAACCGATATGGTTAAGGGCATACTTGGTCGGGATAGGGTTGGCGACAATAAAGAGAGCGTTAACCAGAGGCAGCAAATGGCGGTGGATATCAGCCGCAACGCCGGTATCACCAGTAATAAAGCTATCAATCATTTTCTTAATCTGGTTACCCACCAGGTGGGAGGCAACGCTGATAACACCATAACCGCCTAAGGCCAATATGGGTAGTGTATCGCCATCGTTGCCGCTCCAGACCAGGAAACCATCACGTGCACCGTCGATAATCCGTGCCACCTGCTCCAGGTTGCCGCTGGCCTCTTTCAAGCCGATAATGTTATCTATCCGACTCAACCGGATGGCGGTTTCGGCAGAAAGATTGACCACGGTACGTGATGGCACATTGTACAGGATACAGGGCAGGCTGGTACTTTCGGCAATCGTCCTGAAGTGCTGGTATAGGCCCTCCTGGGTAGGTTTATTATAGTAGGGGACCACCAGAAGACAGGCATCAACTCCGATGCGTTCAGCCGCTTTGGTCGCCCCCAGAGCTTCCGCAGTGCTGTTGCTACCCGTCCCGGCCACGACCAACCCGCGCTCACCCACGGCCTCCTTTATCTCGGTGAAGATGCGTATTTCTTCATCCCGGACAAGAGTAGGCGATTCTCCAGTCGTGCCCACCACCACCAGGCCTTCGCTTCCCGAGTCAAGCAGGGCCAGGGCCAGTCTCTTGGCCTGCTCATAGTCGACCTCCCCCTTCTGATTGAAGGGGGTTACCATTGCCGTCAGCAACCGGCCCGGTTTTTTCATTTCCTGCTCTCCATCGGACTCAGGCATTCCCTCTGGACCATTTCTTCAGCAATCTGAACGGCATTTAAGGCGGCTCCCTTACGCAGATTATCGGCAACAATCCACATGACCAGACCATTGGGGTGAGATGCATCCCGGCGGATACGCCCGACAAATACCTCATCGGTACCAGCAGCCGGCCAAGCTTGAGGATAAAGGCTGATTGAAGGATCGTCCAGCACCTTAACCCCCGGGGCCTGGGCAAGAATCCGCTCGGCATCATCAGGGAGCATCAGATTAGAAAACTCCACACAGACTGCCTCACTGTGACCGGTAAATACCGGGACCCGCACGCAGGTAGCCGAAACAGCTATCTCATCAGCATGCATTATCTTCCTGGTCTCTTCCACCATCTTCCACTCTTCTTTAGTATAGCCGTTGTCCAGGAAAACATCTATCTCAGGCAGGACATTAAAGGCTATCTGATGCGGGTAAACGTGGGGAATAACGCTCTGCCCGTTCAAGACCTGCTTGACCTGTACTGTCAATTCTTCCATAGCGGCCGAACCGGTACCTGAGACTGACTGGTAGGTATCGACGATAATCCGCTTGATAGGATTAACCTTGTGTAATGGGTACAAGGCCACTACCATCTGAATGGTGGAGCAATTGGGGTTAGCGATAATACCGTTATGCAGCTTGATATCATCAGGATTAACCTCAGGTACCACCAGAGGGACCGTCGGCGCCATTCTAAAAGCAGAGCTATTGTCGATAACTACCGCCCCTGATTTGGCCGCTATCGGCGAGAAGTAGCGGCTGATTTCAGCGCCGGCAGAAAATAGAGCAATATCTATTCCCTGGAAGGACTCGGCAGCAGTCTCCTGAACCTCGATTTCCTTACCGGCAAAGAGTAGTTTTTTGCCTGCGGAGCGGTCGGAAGCAAAAAGTTCCATCGAAGCTACCGGAAAATCGCGCTGTTCCAGAACCTTAATGAATTCCTGTCCGACCAGCCCGGTGGCACCGACAATAGCTACCTTGAATTTTTTCTTCAATCCTTATCCTCCAAGCCAAGTAGTTTATCCAGGCCGTAGATCAACCCCTTGTGTCCGACCACTTTCTTCACAGCCAGTATAACACCGGGCATAAAACACTCTCTACTGATTGTATCATGCCGTATGCTTAATGTCTGCCCCGGTCCACCCAGGATTACCTCCTGGTGGGCCAGCAGTCCGGGCAGCCGCACGCTGTGAATAGCAATGCCATCCACCTGCTCCCCACGGCTGGCGTAAGTCCGCTTCTGCTCCGCGGAGAGAAACGGCTTACCCTTGGCTGCTACCATCGCCCGGGCAGTGGACAGGGCAGTTCCCGAAGGTGCATCAACCTTCAGGTGATGATGCAGTTCGATAATCTCGGCATAGTCCAAATACCTGGCGGCTATCTTGGCCAGGTGCATCATCAGTACCGCTCCCAGGGCAAAGTTAGGCGCTACCACCGCCCCCACCCGATGGGTCTGTGACAGCCGATCAATCTCATTGACCTCAGCCTCGGTCAGACCTGTGGTCCCTATTACCAGGTTGACACCTCTGGCAGCAGCGATACGCGCCGCCGGCATAGTGGCTTGAGCAACCGTAAAATCTACCAGTACGTCAGGCTTACAACTGGTAATGATATGCTCTAGGTCAGAGGAAAGCGGGACGCTAACATCGCCGCCAGGCAGGGGCAGGCTGTCTTCCTTAGTCTGTAGTTCCACAGCACCGACAACCTGCATCCCGTCCTCATGGCAGACGGCGCTGATTACTGCTTGCCCCATCTTACCCAAAGCACCCTGGACAGCTACTCTGACCGGTCTCATAACTAACCCCTTCGGCCAGGAGCATGCTTGGCAGGCCCGGCGGACCTATCCCGGTGGGCCGCAAACTGCTTCCTGGGTGGCCTTTCCGCAGGTCTGGCTCCTCCTGATTCCCGGGGTGAGTCTTCAAATACAGCCCGGCGTGACAGATTGATTCTACCCATACGGTCGATCTCGGTCACCTTAACTGTAATCTCATCCCCCACCTTGACTACGTCCTCAACATTAGCCACGCGGTAATCGGCCAGTTCACTGATATGGACCAATCCCTCTTTACCGGGGAGGACCTCGACAAAGGCACCGAAGTTCATCAGACGCATCACCTTACCGGTATAGATGGCGCCAACCTCGACTTCCTTGGTCAAATTCTCGATCATCTCGATAGCCTTCTGGGCCGCTTCCTTATCCGATGAGCCGATAAGTACGGTACCATCATCATCAATGTCAATGGTCACCTTGGTCTCATCAGTAATGGCCCTAATTGTCTTACCCTTGGGGCCGATGACAGTGCCGATTTTTTCCGTATCGACCTTCATTTTGTAGATTCTGGGTGCGTAAGGGCTGACCTCAGGCCTGCTGGTACTGATAGTCTGCTGCATGACACCCAGGATAAAAAGGCGGGCCTCACGGGCCTGATGCAGCGCCTCCTTGAGAATATCCATGCTGATACCCTTCACCTTGATATCCAGCTGGAGAGCAGTTACACCTTCGACGGTACCGGCAACCTTGAAGTCCATATCGCCGCAGGCATCTTCTATTCCTTCGATATCGGTTAAAATGGCATGATTGCCCTTACCATCGGTAACCACGCCCATGGCTATACCGGCTACCGCCCTCTTTATCGGTATCCCGGCATCCATCAGGGACAGACTCGAAGCGCAAACGCTGGCCATAGAAGTGCTGCCGTTAGAACTCAAGACCTCTGAGACCAGGCGAATGGTATAGGGGAAGTCCTCACTACTAGGAAGTATCGGTAAAAGGGCCCTTTCCGCCAGAGCACCGTGTCCAATTTCACGCCGCCCGGGCGAACTCAAACGCTTGACTTCACCAACGGAGAAGGGGGTGAAGTTATAGTGGTGCATAAAGCGTTTCGTCTCCTCGATGCCAAGCCCGTCAATTCGCTGTTCCTGTCTGGTAGAACCCAGAGTAGTGATGGTCAGCACCTGAGTCTGACCCCGGGTGAATAACGCCGAACCGTGGGTGCGAGGCAGGATATCCAGTTCACAGCTCAGGGGGCGCACCTCGTTCAGACTACGGCCGCTGATACGCTGCCCTTTATTGAGAATGTTGGTCCTGATTTCAGCTTTGAGCTGTGCTTCAAAGACGGGGCTGATGTCCTCTTCCGGAAACGATTCCGCCAGAAGTTCGATACTGCCCTTCTTCATCTCATCAAGCATCTGGTTGCGCTTAACCTTGTCCGGTTCAGTTAATGCCCTTTCCAGATTATCACCGAAAGACTTCAAGAGTGCTGACTCCAGTTCCCGGTCTACCGGAACGGCAGAAACCTCCAGCTTGGGCTTGCCACAGGCCTGCCTGAACTGCTCCTGAAGCTCGATTATCGGCTGGTTAGCTCGGTGGCCGAATTCTATAGCCTGAAGGATAATATCTTCAGGGACCTCGCTGGCACCTGCTTCTACCATAACCACTGATTCCCGGGTACTGGCGACCACAAGATCAAGCCGGCTGTCATCAAGCTGGGTCAGGGTCGGGTTTAGTACCATCTCATTATCGATATAGCCGACGTGGACAGCACTAACCGGGCCAGCAAATGGCACCTCGGACATTGACAGTACTGCTGAGCCACCGATGACAGCCAGTATATCGGGGTCGTTTTCCTGGTCAGCGGAAAGTACGGTGACGATTATCTGAATGTCACGCCTCCAGTCCTTGGGCAGGAGCGGACGCAGCGGGCGGTCAGCAAGCCGACAGGCTAGTATTGCCTCCTGACTGGGGCGCCCCTCCCTCCTGATAAAACCGCCCGGAATCTTCCCGGCGGCATATAGTCTTTCTTCGTAATCTATGGTCAGCGGGAGAAAGTCTGTCCCTTCTCGAGGCTCGTCGCTGATGCAGATAGTAACCAGCGCCACAGTGTCCCCATAGCGGACGGTAATGGCACCATCGGCCTGCCTGGCCAGCTTCCCGGTCTCAATACTAAGCGTTCTCCCCGCTACTTCACATTGAAAAATTTGTCCGTTTATCAATCAACTACCCTCTTTCTTATTTACGCAGGCCGAGCTGTTCAATCAGGCTCCGGTAGCGGTCTTTATTCTCCCGACTGAGGTAAGCCAGCAGCCTCCTTCTTTGACCCACCAGCTTGAGCAA
>JAQTTS010000072.1 GCA_028710655.1 Dehalococcoidales bacterium | reverse complement strand
AAATTCGTTATCCCGTTAGTAACTGCCGTGGCGCTGACCGGTATTCTGGCCGGGTCGGTCTTTGCTCAGGAGGAAGATGAGGTCAATCCCCAGCCGGGAGGGACACTGATCGAGCGACTCGCAGAGAAGCTGGGCATCGAACAGTCGGAGCTTGAGACAGCCTTTGCCGAGGTCCGAAGCGAGATGATGGATGACGCTCTGAATAACCGCCTGGAGAAACTGATAGAGCAGGGGAGGTTGACCCAGGAAGAAGCCGAACAGTTCAAGGAGTGGTGGCAGGCTAGACCTGAGATGGATCTGGGTGGTTTTGGCATCCACACTGGTAACCCCGGTTGCGGTCAACCTGGAGCGGCCTTCGGCCCCTGCTGCCCCGGTGATCGGAGTAACCGGTGGGAAGCTAACCCCACACCATAGCTCCAAAGCTCTCGCGGGAGAAGCTTCGCCGGGGTTGGGTCATGCGAGCGGGAGAGGAGAGTATTCTCCTCTCCCCATTTAATTTATTTGATAGAAAGGGTACCGGACATCAAAATTTAACAATTTCTTAACATTTGTGTTATAAGGTAAGATAAAAAGACTATACTACATATAAACATACTTGAATTACTGACAGAGTACAGAGATGACAGGGAAAAGGGTTCTGGTCGTTGACGATGATGCCAAAACGGTGGAACTGGTCGGGCTTTATCTTAAGCGGGATGGTTATCGGGTCTTTACCGCTTATGATGGTATAGAGGCCCTACGCCTGGCCCGGGAGAGCCGCCCTGACCTGATCGTCCTGGATCTGATGCTGCCCGGTATTGACGGCCTCCAGGTCTGCCGTACCCTGAGGGCTGAATCAGACGTACCGATTATCATGCTTACCGCCCGGGCAACCGACCGGGACAAGCTAACCGGTTTGAACCTGGGAGCAGACGATTACGTGACCAAGCCTTTCAGTCCTAGAGAGCTGGCCGCCAGGGTACGGGCAGTGCTCAGGCGCCTCCCGGGAGAGCGTGGCCCCAACGAGATTAAGCAGGGCGAGCTTATCCTTGACTTCAACAGACACGAGGCGTTCCTGTCAAGCAAGGCACTCAGTCTCACCCCGGTTGAATTCAAGCTCCTCAGCGTTCTCGCCAAGGAGCCGGACAGGGTCTTCAGCCGGGGGCAGCTTATCGAGAAGGCCCTGGGCTACGATTTTGATGGCTTCGACCGCACTATTGACGTTCATATCCTCAATCTGCGCCGCAAGCTTAAAATAAAGGACAATCACTCCGTACGGATAAGGACAGTGTACGGAGCTGGCTACAAGCTGTCTATAGGAGAGAAGTGATACACAGTCTGAGATTCCGTCTCATAATTGCCTTCATCTCGGTAATACTGGTAACTATCGGCTCAACATCCATCTTTATCTACCAGAGAACTCAGATGGAAATCCTCCGCCTTGAGGAGCATACCAATCAGGTTCTTGCCGGCAGGATGGTATTTGAGCTGTCCCGTTATTACTATCAGTGGGGAGGATGGGAAGGTATTCAGCCCTTTGTGGAACAGGGAGGCAACCTATATGGCCGGCGGATTATACTGACCGACACTGGCGGAACAGTGGTCGCCGATTCGGAAGGGGAACTTTTGGGAGATCAGTACCATCCTGACTTCCCGGGTAGAGTGATATCTGAACCGTGGACAGAAGATACTCTGGGCATGTTATACATCAGCCCCGGTTCGGCTGCGGATCCCATCTCTCTGATGCGGCTTTCGGCACCGATAATTCGATACACCATCTGGGGGGGCTTAATCGCCGCCGGCATTGCCCTGGCGATTACCTTTTTCCTATCACGGCGAATTTCAGAACCGGTTAAGACACTCACCCTGGCCGCCCGGCGGCTGGGCGAGGGTGACCTTTCTCAACGGGTAGCCGTTAAAGACAGGGGAGAGATGGGCGAACTGGCACGGGCCTTCAATTCTATGGCCGGTGACCTGGAACGTGACATACAACTGCGACAGAATATCGTGGCCGACGTCGCCCACGAATTGAGGACCCCACTTTCCAATCTAAGAGGTTACCTGGAAGCAGTCCGTGACGGGGTGATAGAGCCGGATCCGGACACAATTCGTTCCCTCAATGAAGAGGCTGCCCTGTTATCACGGCTGGTCGATGACCTTCAAGAGCTAAGCCTTGCCGAAGCGGGTGAGCTGAAGCTGACACGCCAGGCCGAAAACGTGGCGGGATTAATTCAAAAGGCGGCGGCCGGTATCCGGGCCAAGGCGGCAGAAAAGGAGATATCACTGTCCACCAGCCTGCCTGATGATTTGCCTCAGGTTGATATTGACTCCCACCGGATCAGTCAGGTCTTGTCCAACCTGCTGGAGAACGCAGTAGCCTACACAAATAAAGGAGGCAGTATCACGGTTAGTGCCAGCCAGCATAACGACTGGGTAGAGGTTGCCGTAGCTGATACCGGCGAAGGCATCCCAGCCAGTGACCTGCCCAATATCTTTGAGCGTTTCTACCGGGTGGACAAGTCCCGCACCAGGGCTACCGGCGGTAGCGGGCTGGGGCTTACCATTACCAAAAGACTGGTTGAAGCCCACGGCGGTAAGATTGAGGTCCGGAGCGAACCAGACCGGGGCAGCCGCTTTGCCTTTACCTTGCCCGTCGCCGGGTAGTCCGTTCTCCCCAGTCCGCTATCTTTCCTTGCTATGGTTATGTATTCCTCGAGTGCCCACGCAGTTAATAATTTCTTAATAATCACCTGCTATCCTGATTCAGGTAGAAACGGTAAGGAGTTGACGCCGATATGAAGCCATTACGCAGGTACAAGCTGTACATCTTACTGGGAATAGCAATCGCAGCACTTTCTGTCAGCATAGCCTTACTAATCGGACACTACGGTTAGAACCGGATGAGAGATAGACCGATGTATAGGGTCGATGAAGTTACTGGCATTGAACGACAGGAAATTGAGGAGGCAAAGGTTAATAGCAATGGGAGACTCCGGTTTAGTTATGGTCAGGAATCAGACTACTGACTCGGAAAGGTGGCGCAGATGAGGAAGAAGTGGAACAAGTATAAGACGCGCTGGATAATACTGATCGCAGCGGTCTCCTGCGCCGTTGCCATTCCCCTCGCGATCAATGATTCCGGCTCCGAAGCGGAATCGATAGTAGAGGGACAGCTATTCACTGTACAGCGCGGGGATATCACCAATGATATCTCCAGTGCGGGCAACTTATCATTCTGTATTGAGGAAGACCTTGCCTTCGACATCGCAGGTACGGTGGAAGAGGTCCTGGTGGAAGTGGGTGATTCCGTAGCAGAGGGACAGGTGCTGGCAAGACTGGACAGCTCGGAATGGGAGGAGGAATTAAGGGAAAAGGAGAACAACCTGCTCCAGGCGGAGATAAACTATAAGAATGCCGAGATAGCATTGGATGAGGCCATCAACCCGTACACCGACGAGGAGATAGAGGAAGCCGAGGATGAATTGGACCAAGCTGAAGCACAGCTAAGGTACGACTTGAAGCACGGCCCGGAAAGCTCAATCCTGCAGTCTCAGGAGAAGGTATACCAGGCGCAGAAGACACTGGATGAGATGGAAGAGGGGGGCGATGAGGACGATATCGCAATCAAAGAAATGCAGATGAGCTTAGCCGAAGCCCAGCTGGGAAATGCCATGGATGAGGTGGAAGATGCTCTCGGTGCCAGCCTGGAAGTTATCGCTCCTTTCGATGGATTCATCACCCAGGTTAATGTCTCCGGAGGTGACGAGATACTGAAAGGTACCGTGGCGGTAGCGATTGCCGACCCGACCAGGTTCGAAGCCGAGCTTCTGGTCAGCGAGACCGACATATTTGACATTACACTGGGGGGAGATGCTTCGGTACAGGCTGATGCTATGACGTTACCGGACCTGCCGGCCAAGGTAACCTATATCTCACCGACGGCCACCATTTCATCAGGGGTAGTCAACTACGAAGTAACGGTCGAATTAGAGGCGCTGGAGGCCATCCGTCAGCAGCAACAGGAGGCAATACAAGCACGCCAGGAAGAAATGCGACAGGCGCTTTCTTCCGGTGAACTTCCCGAGCAGCTTCAAGAGGCTGTAGAACAGGGGCAGATGACCCGGGAGCAGGCCGAAGAGATAATGCAGCAAATGCAGCAGATGGAAGAGGCCGGATTGGGACAAATGTCGACGCTGATACCGGAAGACCTTGAGCTCAAGGAGGGCCTCAGCGTCACCGTCAGTATATTGATTGAAGGGGCAAGCGATGTGCTGCTGGTACCCAACGGAGCGATTACCTATAGCCGGGGAGCAGCCTACGTTCAGGTGGTATCGCCAGAGGGTGTTACCGAAGAGCGCTCCATACAGACCGGCATCAGCGATTGGCAGTATACCGAGATCACCGATGGCTTGAGTGAGGGCGAGCAGGTAGTCGTACCTCAGACGGCGGATGGGAATAGCTCGACGACCTCACAACAAGGGTTCCAAGGCGGGATGATGATGCCGGGGATGGGTGGAGGACCGCCAAGATGATCCGGCTACAGAATATCGCCAAGGCATATCCTATGGGCAACAGGGAGTTGGAGGTGCTTCGAGGGGTGAATCTGCACGTCAAGCAGGGCGAGATGGTAGCGATTATGGGCCCCTCCGGATCAGGCAAGACCACCATGCTCAACCTGATCGGCTGTCTGGATGTGCCGACCTCCGGTAGTTACTACCTGGAGAATAGAGAGGTCAGCTGTCTCAGCAGAGGTGAACTGGCACAGGGCAGAGCCAACAAGATCGGCTTTATCTTTCAGTCTTATAACCTGCTGCCGCAACTTTCGGCGCTGGCTAACGTAGAACTGGGTATGAAGTATGCCGGCGGCATTGACTCCGAGAAGGCCATGGCGGCATTGGCCAGGGTAGGGCTTTCCGGCCGTGCCAACCACAAGCCCAGCGAGCTTTCCGGCGGTGAGCAGCAGAGGGTTTCCATTGCCCGCGCCCTGGTGAAAAACCCGCCTCTCATTCTCGCCGATGAGCCCACCGGCAATCTGGACAGCCACACCAGCGAAGAGATAATGGCCATCCTGACTACGCTGCACAATGAGCAGAACAACACCCTGGTTATGATTACCCACGAAGCCGACATCGCGCATTACTGCCAGCATATCATCCATTTTAAAGACGGCCAGATAGAGTGGGAGGAGGCAGTATGAAAAAATTGCTCGAACCACTGGCCAATGCCTGGCAAGGAGCCAGGACGCATAAGCTCCGCAGTTCTCTCACTATCCTGGGTATCGTCATCGGTGTGGCAGCGGTAATTGCCCTGATGTCTATCGGCAGAGGTGTGCAGGCAGGCATCTTGTCCAATATCGAATCTCTGGGTTCAAACCTGATTACCGTCACGCCTGCGATGAGCTACGAACGGGGAGGAGTTATGGGTGTCAGTAGCATGGCCACCCTTACTTCAGAAGATGCGGCGGCCATATCGGAGCAAGTGTCCCAGGTCAGCGCTGTGGCACCCTTTTCCTCATCGAACCAGCAGCTTGTCTACGGGAGTGAGAATGTGAATGCCCAGGTCATCGGGGTAACCCCCGAATACCAGGCAGCATATAACCTGGAGACGGCAGAAGGTGCTTTCATCTCCGAGTACAATTACGAGAGCGGAGCTAAAGTCGCTGTTATCGGGGCCAGCGTAGCCGAGGAACTGTTCAGCGGAGTGGATCCCGTAGGGCAGAAGGTGAGAATGGGGACCAGCATCGTCACCGTCATGGGTGTCCTGGAAAGCAAGGGCAGCTCGATGATGGGCTCAACCGATGATGCTGTCTTAATTCCGCTGAGCACCCTACAGCAGACCATCAGCCAGCAGCGTACCAACACCGGAGAGCATATCGTCAGTACCATAGCGATAACGGTCAGTGAGCAAGGACAGGCAAACTATGTGGTTGGCAAAGTAACCGATTTACTTCGTTCCCGGCACCGGCTGGCTTCCGGAGAGGACGATGATTTCAGTATACGCTCGATGGAGGAACTGGTCAGTACCATCACTGAGATATCCGGGACGCTGACCCTTTTTCTTGGTGCTATCGCTGCCATCTCACTGCTGGTAGGGGGTATCGGCGTAATGAACATCATGCTGGTCTCCGTAGTCGAGAGGACACGGGAGATAGGTATCCGCAAAGCGCTGGGAGCTAGAGAGCGTGATATCTGGGGTCAATTCCTGACCGAGTCGGCATTACTGTCTTTTACCGGCGGTCTTATCGGAGTTGCCTTGGGGTGGGGGGCATCAAAGATTATTGCCGGTGTGGGGATCATGGGTAGCGAGATGACGACGGTGGTATCCGCCGATATAGTTATCCTGGCCCTTGCTGTCTCGGTCGGCATTGGTCTACTCTTCGGGTTCTTACCGGCACGGCGTGCCGCTCAGCTTAATCCGATAGAGGCACTGAGATACGAGTAGCAGCCAGGGCTACGGCACTACCGCAGTTGGTATTCCTAACCATCATTGGTTTTTAAGAGGGTGGCCATCCTGTCATTTCTTCGGCTCGACGAGTTCGATTAGCACACCGGCCGCTTTAGGATGCAGGAAGGCTATCCTGGTTTCCTCGACACCGCTTCTGGGTTTCTCATCGATGAGCGGAACCTCCTTACTCCGGAGGTTACTCAACGCCTGCTCGATATCGCTAACCACCAGCGCCAGGTGGTGCAAACCCTCGCCCCTTTTTTCAATGTACCTGGCGATTACCCCCTCCGGGCCGGTCGACTCAAGTAGCTCGATTTTGCTTTCGCCGACCGGGATAATGGCGGTTCTTACCTTCTGCGACTCCACTACTTCGATATCTTTGACTTCCAGGCCTAAGGCACCGGCATATAGCTTTAAAGCATTATCAATACTCTTTACGGCAATTCCGATGTGGTCAATCCTGGTTATCAACTTCCCGCCCCTTCATTTTTTCTGTAATAAACCCGGTGATCTCCGCGATGGGTGTGCCCGGCCCGAAGACCCTGGTGATACCAGCGACCTCAAGACCGGGAATATCTTTCTCGGGTATAATGCCACCGCCGATAAAGAGGATATCCCCACCACCCTTCTCCCGAACAAGGCTCACTGTCTTAGGAAATAGGACCATATGAGCACCGGAAAGGCAGCTTAAGCCGACGACATCAACGTCCTCTTCCAGCGCCGCCTCGGCAATTTGCTCGGGAGTCAGGCGTAATCCGAGGTAGATCACTTCCATACCGGCATCCCTCAGCCCTCTGGCCAGTACCTTGAGACCCCGGTCATGACCGTCCAACCCCGGCTTGGCAAGCAATACACGCACCTTCTTATTTCTCATTACCCTTACCCCTGTTTAAAGTATGCCTGTCTCCCGGTATTCTCCGAATACCCCCCTTAAGACATCACTTATCTCTCCGACCGTGGCGTAGACCTTGACCGCATCGATCAATGCCGGCATAATGTTCCCGTCGCCCCGGGCTGCGATACGAACTCTATCCAGCACTTCACCAACCTTCTGATTATCTCTCTCACGCTTCAATTTGCTTAATCTAGCTATCTGCCTTTTCCCCACCTCGGGCCCGACCTCGAGAAGCTCCGGAGCAGGCTCGTCGCCTGTGGCAAACCGGTTCACCCCCACGATAACCTGTTCAACCGAATCGGCCTCCCTCTGGTAGTTATAGGCCGATGCCGCAATCTCCCTCTGTATGTAGCCCCTCTCGATTGCCTTTAGTGCGCCGCCCATCTTATCGATTTCACTGATATATCTCATCGCTCCTTCTTCTATTCGGTCGGTCAACCACTCGATGTAGTATGAGCCGCCTAAAGGATCGACAGTATCGGCAACGCCGCTCTCATGGGCAATAATCTGCTGCGTGCGGAGAGCGACCTGGACCGCTTCCTCACTCGGCAGGGCAAGCGCCTCATCAAACGAATTGGTGTGCAGCGACTGACAACCGCCTAATACAGCAGCCAGCGCCTGCAGGGTCACTCTCACGATATTATTGAGCGGCTGCTTACCGGTTAAGGCAAACCCATCGGTCTGCACATGGTACCTCAGCATCATCGATTTCGGGTCCTTCGCCCCAAATCTCTCCTTCATAATCTTAGCCCAGATACGCCTCAGTGCTCTGAACTTGGCTACCTCTTCAAGCAGGCTGGTATAGGCGGCGAAGAAAAATGAGAAGCGTGGGGCGAAGGAATCAACGGACATCCCCCTATCTATCATTGCCTGAACATAGGCGATACCATTGGCGATGGTGAACCCGGCTTCCTGGACAGCGGTAGCTCCGGCCTCCCTCATATGGTAGCCGCTAATGCTAATCGAGTTCCATTGGGGCATATCCTGAGCACAATAGGCACAGAGATCGGAGACCAGTCTCATCGAAGGGACCGGCCCGAAGATATAGGTGTTTCTGGCGATGTACTCCTTCAGGATATCGTTCTGGACGGTACCCCTGAGGCAACTGATATCAGCCCCCTGCCTCTGAGCAGCGGCAGCATACATCGCCAGCAGGATTGGAGCAGTAGCGTTGATCGTCATCGAGGTGCTCACTTCGGCCAGTGGAATGCCCTCCCAGAGCCTCTCCATATCCTCAAGCGAGTCTATGGCAACACCGCACCGGCCAACCTCACCGGCGGAAAGCGGATGGTCCGAGTCGTATCCCTCCTGGGTGGGCAGGTGAAAGGCGACGCTGAAGCCAGTTTGTCCCTGCTCGTAGAGATACTTGTAGCGATTGTTGGTCTCTTCTACGGTGGCAAATCCGGCATACTGGCGCATCGTCCAGAGCCTGGTCCGGTAGCCGCCGGGCATAATATGCCTGGTATAAGGGTACTCCCCGGGAAGAGCGACGTTTACCTGTCTGTCCTTACCCAAATCAGCCGCGGTGTATACCCTGTTGACCACGATACCGTCAACCGTGGTCTTGAACTCCCTTTTTCTCTCCGGCATCTCCCGGTTTACTTTCTTTTCTTCCATTCTTCTTTCCTGTTCATCAGTGGGGCCGATATTTAGGCTATTCCTCACCCGCGCCTAAACCTGACAGAGAAGTACTTC
>JAQTTS010000071.1 GCA_028710655.1 Dehalococcoidales bacterium | reverse complement strand
AATAGTTGACAAACGTAGACAAAGGTCATAGAATAACCCTGTCTGTTCTTCATATATGTCTAACTCATATATGAACTAAAATAAGGTTAATAAACCTGGTAACTATTGATAACGCTGATTAACGCAAAGTGTTTAGAGTTCGAGCATCCGGGCGATGCATTCGCCGAATTCTGAGTCCTCGGCTTCTACCACGTGCAGGTATCTTCTGGTGGTGTCAATCCTTTTGTGTTTCAGGAAGCTCTGGACCTCTTCGATGGAGCGGCCGCTTTTCCTTAAGAGAGTGCCGGCAGTATGCCGCAGAGTGTGTGGACTTACCCTGACTTCCTCACTGAAGGCACGGCGGGAGTAGTGGTTAATCATCTGCCGTATCGCCTCCGGAGTGAGCGGATGAGTCCCGTTATGGCCGTTCTTACCGTAATAGCGCCTTAGTCCCTCTCCCGCCCTGGTTGTGGAGGTGAAGAGAGGAGACTCATCCGTGATCTGGCGTCCGCTGGCTACAAGGTAGTTCTCGACTGCCTCCCAGCACCTCCGGGGAATGTCACGCACTGTCTTTGTTCCACCCTTACAAGTGTAGCTTAAGTAGAGTTTTTCGCCTCTTTGCTCGATGTCCCCTCGCCTGATATTGGACAGTTCGGCGCGCCGGAGACCGGTGAGGAGCATGGTAAGAATAATAGCATAGTCCCGCCTGCCCTTCACCGTATTCAGGTCAGGCTGCAATAGAAGTGCTTTCGCCTGTGTCTTACTCAACCAGGAGGCCCCCGTAAAGGCACCAACCGGTGGGCGGTTCACGCCCTTCACGGGATTCTGCAGCGTGAGGCCTCTGGATATGCAAAAATTATAGTATCCTGAGATGGCTGCTAGGTGCTGATTGATAGACGACGGCGCGCTGCCGAACTGCTCCAGCTGATGGCGGTACCGGATGATGTCGCTCTGTTTAACGTCACTGGGGTGCCTGGCAACGAATGAGAAGAACTGGTTGAGCACCAGGCGATAAGCCCGGTTCGTCTGAGGCGAACGTTTGTTAGCTACAAAAGCGCTCATGCTTTCAAACCAGGGATCGCTCTCAATGTGATAAGAAACCAGGACATGGGTATCGCTCGGGGGAACTCCTGCCTGAAGCGATTGCTCATCATGCGGAGAACGGTAGCGGGTTTTATTTAGCCGCTCATCTGGACCTACCCGGAACTCTTTTAACTCAGGTCCATAAGCCAGCAGAAAAGCATGCCTGAGTAGGTCTGAGTTGGTGCAATATTCCTCGACCGCCTTTTTCGCCAGGAAATCAACCCATATCCGAGGAGCCCGAAACCACACTTGCACACTGTTTTCGTTCTCACCACTTTTCTTGGCTTCGTTCGATGCTCTGTTTGGCATGATAAACCTCCTTGACTTTGTTATCTGTTCCCTCCGCCAGAGGGACTGTGGTCATGTTACCTCATTTATAGTAAAATGTTTTCAATATGAATAAATCGGTAATGAGTTTTCTTTAAGGGAGAACATATGCCAGTCAAATTTGTCTTCGAGAATCCACTTTTTATGGCGTGGATGTTAATACACCAGACCTTTAATGCAGTCTCAAAGTGCGAGGAAATCGTGTTTCCCAAGGCCGGATTGACTCCCCAGCAGCACGCCGTACTCATCGCCATCAAGTACATTAATGCCCCGGCAACACCGACCGATATTGCCCGCTGGGTTGACCGAAACGTCAATAGCATCACCCTGATAGTCGACCGAATGGAAAAGGACGGCCTGGTAAAAAGAGCCAGAGACTTGAAAGACCGCAGGACCCTAAGGCTGATTATGACGGAAAAAGGTGAAGAAGCCCTTGCCCGGGCAACCGTGGCTGGCTGGAACCTGGTTCAGGAGGTATTGTCAGTCCTATCAGAGGATGAAATGCGGACACTCGTAGGTTTGCTCGAAAGAGTCAGACAAAAGGCGTTTGATTATGCCCACCCCGGGCAGGTAATGGAAGAGGTCACCAGGGACGAGCAGAAAAACATGACGCAATTTTTGGCCCGGGTAAGACGCCAGAAAGAAGAAGACCAGACTTCCAAGAAAGTTGACAACATGTCGTCATAGTGTTATATTTCCAACGGGAGGTGGGAAAATGACCAGAAAAGCAAGGCTTGGCCTTTACCTCGAAGACGAAGAGGTCAAGAAGCAAATCAAGATTGCTGCGGCTAGAAGGGGTATCAGCACCACGGCTTACTGCGCCGAGGCTATCCGGGAGCGCTTACAGAGGGATGGGGAAATGAGCGACAGGTCCAGCAAAGATAGACTGGCTTTATTGTCCCGGATGGACAAGCTCAGACGGGAAATTGGGCATGTCGGTACCACTACGGCTGAACTGGTAGAAGAAGGCCGGCGGAGATAAAAAGAATGCCAGAATCGGAACTCGCTGTCGTGGATGCCTCGGTGGTCCTAAAATGGCAGTTTGATGACGAGGACTATGTTTCTCAGGCTACGGCATTTAGGGACGATTATTATGCGAAAGGGGCTATCAGGGTGATAGCCCCTCTGCTTTTAGTTTACGAGGTGGTTAACGGGATAGCTACAGCTACAAGAAGAAAGCGACTTACCCCAGAGAACGCGATAGAGGTTATGGACAATATTCTGGCTCTGGGTATCGAGCTGGAGGAAGTAGAGCCGCTGATGGTTTTGGAGGCGGCTCTCAAGTATAACTTGGCAGCTTATGACGCCGCTTATCTGTCCTTGGCGGAATCCCGCCAATGTAACCTCTGGACCGGTGACAGGGCTTTCTATCAGGCGGTAAAGGGCGAGTCGCGCCGGGTGAGATGGATTGGGGATTACACCGGAGTATAACGTATTCTAATATAGATATACTATCGTTGCCGATGAAGGAGGAAATCGATTAACAGGAGTATGGTCAAAGCCGGACTTGTCCTCTGTTTGGCAATCGCAGTAATACTATCTGGTTGCACTTCACCCGCCCGTCCCGGAACCAACCCTACCGAAGATAATCAGACTTCACTCTCACCCGCGTCGCCCTCTGCGACACCAGCTACAACGCCCATCGTGACTCCGCCTAACACTTCCGGTACGAGCCAATCAACCACTGCGTCAGGCGATGATAAAAAGACAGGTACAGACGTAGACTATTCCAAGCTGGATAGCTACGGTGAAACGGTAACCAACGCTATAATTGCCTCTATTGGAGTAAAAAGGTACCAGTTGATTAGAGACGGAATCGCAAAGCCAACCGGACAAGAGGCAGAAATAATTGCATCCTGTATCGGCAAATATGCTTCTATCCCCAAAAGCACACCGACAACTAGCCCGATAACTACCCAGCCCCAGCCGGAAAATCCGAGGGGCCTGATGTACGAAATATACCCGGTTACTGATGCTGCTCCAGTCCTGGAGTTGTACTGGGGACCGCCGGATTTAAGTATGGATAATATCGCCCGGTTCACGCCTTATGGGATATGGGAAGGGCCGTATGAACCTGCCTATGAGATGCAGTTTTACACCTTTAGTTCTCATGATCCTGTCTATGCGCCCTGTGCCGGTACAGTGGTGAATATTTTCGGTGGTCTTGACCCGAATACCGGCAATGAAGCGGGTGGCGTCACCATCCGTTACGGCCGGAACTACAGCGTCACCCTTCAACATGTGGTAGAGATACCTCTCAACATAAAGGTGGGCAGTAAAATAGAGGCCAAGACACTGGTCGGCTATACCCAAGGACAGATGAATGTCGGCTGGTGGGAGATAGAGGTCGCTGCCAGAGTCGGCAACGTCATCCGTACAAAACCTCCTTATGATTTCTTTTCCCCCGGGTCAAAAAAGAGGCTGGACTCGATATTGGCAGCGGCGATAAAGAAAGAGAGCAGTCCATATACGAGCTGGACCGTTACCGAGACCAATATGCCATCTATTCCAGCCGAAGGAAAGGGTTCCTGGATTCAGGACCTGGGCGGTAAAAAGGAATGGTGGGCTTCAGGCGAAAGAATGGGTATTCAAGGCGACCCGGACTCGCTGGCGGACTTCTTCAAGGCCAACAACTTGGAAGCTCTGATTCCGCACATGGTGGGTGGGGCGGGGCAGCCGGGTACTCCAAAGCCGGAGGAGAAAGCCGAAAATACGAACCTGGTAATTTACTTGCCTTTTTCAACAGCAGACAATCTTTATGAAATGATGCCGATGGGTGAAACCATTAACCACCCGAAGCCGGAGAATCCCTTCGGGCATCCGGGCATCGACTTTATGTGGAACAAGAGTGTAGACATTATAGCTTGCGTAGATGGAACTGTAACCCAGGTAGAGAAATCTGGCAGCCATGATAAGTGGGATGTATTTGTTAAAACGGGTAGTTATAAAATCGGTTACACTACTTTGGAGAAGGTTGATGATAAGATTAAAGTTGGAGCCCAGGTTATAGCCGGTCAGAAAATCGGCGAGCCAGGTAATTTCGGTCATTACATGATCCACTGGGAGCTTGATAAACTCGAAAGTGGACAAAGAGTCTGTCCGATGGCTTACCTGGATGAGACTGCGAGGCAAAGGATACTTGATATCTGGGCAAAGACCAACTGGCCGGAAATGAAGAAACAATTTCCGCATATTTGCAATGGCGATTACCGATGCGATTTCTGCCGCACTCACGGCTATTAAAGGTATGGTGGTTAGATTATGTCCCTTTGGTTTTCTCAGGTTTTAGCGGGAAGCCAAAAAACTGCTGTACCACTGGTATCAGTACCTTCTTTTCAAACAGTAGTTCGGGAACTGTCCTCCATTTGAAAACATGAATGTCTACTCTCCAGGTTCAGCAGGTAGTTGTGCGCTGTGCCACACTGCTTTATCTTTCACTTCAGAAATCGCTGTTCGGTTGCATGCCCAATTTGGGACACTGGTGCTAGTTGATCTGCATGGGGGAGTACTAATAATATTTTTACGTTAACTCAGCAATGACTATCCTCCTGATTTGGTTGGCATAAATAGACAGAGTAAAAGTTGATTACCATTTATAGATGTATAGATGCCGAAATTGGACAAGGAAAAGGCAGTACGCCTTTAAGACAAAATAAGTAACAAAATTACCATAATTGCTTATTTTGTTTCGACCTTGACCTTACCTCTCTCATTTGGTATAGTTAGCTAAACTGAATATTGGATAGGGGTGCTGGAAGGCTGAGAGTCCGTTGACGGACAACCCTTGGAACCTGACCTCGGTAATTCGAGCGTAGGGAAGTAGTGAGACCGAACCAGAAGACTTGAATACGCTCGAGCTTCTGGTTTTTATTTTGCCCGCCAGCACCGTACCAATTGGTTGGCTCACGAATATCTGTCTGGAGGAGTGTTCATCATGGATGAAATCATCATTTCTAAAGCCATCATGGAAAGCTACATCAAGGAACTGCTTGACTCTACTGAGGTGGACGTGGCTATAGTGGGCGCTGGCCCGTCTGGTCTGGTTGCCGGCTATTATTTAGCTCAGAGGGGAGTAAAGACAGTCATTTACGAAAGAAGATTAAGTGTTGGCGGCGGTATGTGGGGTGGCGGCATGATGTTTAACCGAATTGTGGTCCAGGCTGAAGCCAAGGGGATTCTGGATGAATTTGGGGTAACGGCAAAAGAATACCAGATTGGATATTACGTTGCCGACTCTGTGGAAGCTGTTTCGACTATCTGCAGCCGGACAGTTAAAAGTGGCGTTCGAATATTTAACCTGCTTACCGCCGAAGATGTAATGATACGGGAAAACGACAGGATAACCGGGCTGGTGCTGAATTGGAGTGCGGTGGACCTGGCAGGTTTGCACGTTGACCCGCTCGCTATCAGGTCGAAGTTGGTAATTGATGCTACCGGGCACGACGCTGAGGTGTGCCGGAAAGTTGTCCAGAAAATCGGGCAGAAGCTGAACTCTAAAACAGGCGGGGTTGTCGGCGAGAAATCGATGTGGGCCGAGGTAGGCGAAAGAGAGCTTATCAATTATACCAAAGAGGTTTATCCTGGCCTCCTGGTGGCAGGCATGGCGGCTAATGCCGTCTTCGGTTTGCCGCGCATGGGAGCTATCTTTGGCGGGATGTTGCTTTCAGGCAAGAAAGCCGCAGAATTGGCAGTGAGCTTACTGGGGTAAGTATGAATCAGACCAAAGAAGCTGACATTATCCTGGGGAACCTGGTATCTGCGGTAAATTTGTTGCAGGCTTGTCCGGAGTTCACTCATCTAATACCCGAGGTACGAGTGAATCTGGCATATGCCTTAGCCGGTGCTAAAACTTCTCAGGATGTAGCTGCCGTAGACGGAAGGATAACAGCTGTGCGGGGATTACCTCACGCCGCTGGTATGCCGGCCTGGGGAGCATCGGACCACCTGGCCAGACGTCTTCTCGAAGTGCGTAAATATGATGCCCAGGCTAATGCTGCCATCAACTTCAAGTGCAATCAGGAAATAATTGGAGTGGTGCAAAGGTATTGCTCTGAGCGGGGCCTGCTCTTCGGCTGGCTTGACCGGAGTGAAGAACCGAAGGGTGTTAGCGGACAAGATGGCGCTTCAATGCCGTGGAAGGTGAAACAACTATTTTTAAAATATGGTGCAATTCCTCGATTGTCATACGAGGGAACTGGCTGGGGAAAAGAGCCGTTGTTCTTAGCGCTGGATAGGGATGCAATTGAAGTCGTAACCATAGCAATTGAGATAGCTCATCGTTATAGAGCGGGAACAGTCCTTTGAGCACCGCACAACACCCATTTGGCGAGTGTCGCTTGATGTAATAAACTTACGGATGTGGTCTGATTGCGAAACGAGAAGCTGTTGTAAGCTTTGTATAAACTGTTTCTTCTCGAAGCCGGAATCCTTCCAATGTAGGCTCCCTGCTTGAATTTGAACCGTAGCAGCTACAGACCCATCCAAGCCGATTTATTTAGAAGCCAAACGGCAAATCGTTAATCCCTGCCTTTTATAAAATGCCTCTCGGACTCCGCGCGAAATTTCTTGAAGTCTGCGTTTTCTGTTGAGGGAAGTTCACGATACGCTCTTAACAAAAAATCTCCTTCCCAGATATCTGGGAAGGAGATTTTTACGAGTGAAACCTCAAATTCATTTTAGAGGCTAAGTTCTGTTCTCTCTGGCATCTTTCTTCGGAGTCAACGCCCAGGCCGCCAGTGCAGCAGCCGGGACTTTGATTACCTCACCCGGTATGAAAGGCACAAGTCCCATAGTCAGGAGTTGAGAAAGACTTACACTGGTGCCTTGGACCATGTTCAGCCATAGATTTAGCTGTAGGAGACCGAAGCCATAAACAAAAACGTAATTGGTCACAAACATTAAGCCCAGCAGGCCCAAAAAGCTCCTCGCTTTAAGATATTTGTCGGTCAGAAAGCCAAGGACTAGGGCAGCAAAGATAAAACCGATAATGTAGCCTCCGGTAGGCCCCGCGATATGACTGATACCACCAGTCCAGCTATTGAACCAGGGGACCCCGAGAGCGCCAAGAATGGCATAAATGGCGATACTGGCACCACCCCACCATTTTCCAAGAAGTACCGCTGCTAGCAAAATACCAAAGGTCTGTCCGGTAATTGGTACTGGTGTTCCCGGCAACGGTATCTTTATTTGCGCCAGGAGTCCAACAGCAGCTGCCATACCCAGTGTCAGCAGTATTTTTTTGACCAAGCTGAGTTCATTACGCCACTGCCACACATCAGCTCGTGCTGTCCTGTACCAGGTCAAAGTATTGGTTACCATTTCACCCTCCTTTTATTATGAAAAACTAGCCTTGATACTTTCAATTGTCTAATAGGGTAACATCTCCGCCGATAATTCTTCTCATATCACCATTCTCCATTCTGACAAGGAGGAAGCCATCCTCATCTATGTCAAGAGCTTCCCCCTCAATTACATCTCCATCGCTGATTCTGACCCGCGAGCCGATAGTATTATTTAGCTTTTTCCACTCGTCCCGCAGAGAAGCAAAACCGGATATTACGAATTTTGTATAGAGAACTTCGAACTCACAGAAGAGGTGCTGCACCAGCTTCACCCGGGAAACATGCTCACCACACTCATAGGCTAGAGAAGTGGCAATTCCATTGGTTATCCCTGCCAGGAGAGAAACAGGAGTATTAATATTTAGGCCAATGCCGAGAATTATATAATTTACCCCGTCGATTTCACTATTCATTTCTGTCAAAATACCACCAGCCTTCTTCCCGTTAATAATGATGTCGTTTGGCCATTTAAGGCTAGGTTGTAAGGGAGTTGTCCGGCGGATAGCTTTATTGGCGGCTATTCCCGCGATGAGTGGAATCTGCACAATTCTAGACGGCATAAGATTGGGTCTCAGTATGATGGAAAGATACACTCCTCCTTCCGGTGGAGAGATCCAGTTCCTTCCTTTCCTGCCCCTGCCTCTGTTCTGAGTCTCGGCAATGACGACTGTTCCTTCCTTTGCTCCTTCTCTTGCTAGTTTTTCAGCAATATCCTGTGTGGATGTAACTTCGTCACGATGCAGGAGATACTTCCCGATAGTTTGTGTTTGCAGACCCGGGGTGATTTCCTCTGGTAGTAGTAGGCTGGTGCTTTCAATGTAAGAATACCCCAGCTTTGGAGATGATTCGATTTTATAGCCCTGCCTTCGCAGCTCTTGAATATGCTTCCAGACAGCGGTTCTCGAAATCTTAAGTCGCCTACCCAGGTCCTCACCGGAGACGTGGCTTTCTTCCCGGAGGGCTTTAAGGACTAATTCCTTCATGGATACTATTCTAGCAAGCAATATTTGGTATGTCAACCATATTATTAATATAGGTTGACATTATTAGATGGTTATCCTTCTAAGCAATTGGCGTGTAAGTAAGCGGTAAGTTGCTGCTTCGTGTCTTTATGGCTATAATAATTATGGCTGTGCTAGTGGACACCTCGACTCGTGAGTAATTCTCGTAATCTTGGAAGTAAGCCAGGCCCGAAAAAGTTCGATTTGAGTCCTGGGTGGCCAGCCATGAAAAGGTAATGTTGTTACCCTAATTTAGCCTCAAGTCCTTCAGTTTCTGTTTTTAGTCCAAGTTCAAATTAGGTAATATTGTTACCACGCTTGAACCCCCTTTCAGGGCAAG
>JAQTTS010000070.1 GCA_028710655.1 Dehalococcoidales bacterium | reverse complement strand
TGGGTGACTCTAAGACGGCTGAGCTCTACCATCACATCGCCGGCGAGGAGGATACACACTACAAAGAATTCGAGAAGCATCTCGAAGAAGTCTCAAAGTCCTTCATTGCCTCGGAGTGCCCCTGCAAGGTCCGAGAGATCATAAAGGTGGACCAGCATGGCTAAGCCTAAGTGTGTTCCTTGCCTGGGGCGTGATGTGAAGGAGGCTATCTCTGCGCAGATCGGCGGCGTGGCCATTCAGCACACGCTCGGCCAGATCCCCGACTGCGACAACGACCAGGAGATTCAGGTCTGCGGCAAAGCGGCCCGCGCGAAGTCGGCTTACCAGGAATGGACTAGTCAGTGCATGAAGGGCAAGCACCTCAAGAAGCTGGACCCGGAGGCAATGCGCGACTGTGCCAGGCAATGGAGAGAGAGGTCAAAATGAAAGAAACTATCTGTCGCCTGAAAATTCTTGAGGCTGGTATCGACATAGGAGCAGAGGAAGTACACTACCGGGATAGCTTGGGTATACACTCAAAAGACGATCCTAAACCACCCGTTATCCCTTATTCGAGCGACTGGCCGGTGATATTCGGCAAAATCAGAGGGGTCGAAGTCAGCTGTGGTTGCAAGCTGCCAAAGACGCTGGCGAAGATTGTAGAAACTGAAAAGCGACTGGAGAGGGACGAGGTAACTCCCGCTGAAATGGCCTCCATACGGGAAACCCTCAAAGAAGAACTGGGGCAGTGCTAATGTCTGACAACGGACATATACCCGACCTCTCCTCCAATCAGATGTGCCAGACCCAGGAACTCTACTGCCCGGAGTGTGGCCGCTTCATCATGCTGCAGGCCATAGTCTGGGGCAGCATCCAGGTCAAGTGCCCCAACTCCAAGTGCAAGAAGATAGTCACCGTCGACATCAACCCCGAGATCAAAGAAGAAACCACCAGGTATTGACAGCCCGCCCTCACGGGCTTAGGATAGTAGCGTCTGTTCCATCACAGGCCTCGGTCAAAAGGCCATAAGGTCAAGGGACCGAGATCCACAAGGAGTCTGTCATGAGAGTATCCGGAAGCGCACTGGTCAAGAGGTCTGCCCCCAAGAGGTATAAGGCAAAGGATGCCCCGTATGCCGTGGGTGGCAAGGGCGGAATCATCATAGCGATGAAACCGAAGCCCTATCCCGCGACCGCCCAGCAAAAGAAGGTCGGCGCAGCCGCCAAGGCCTGCGGCATCAAATCGGGCATGTCCAAGTCTGCCCTGATGACAGCCATGAAGGACTGCATCCCGGGCAAATTCGGGAGATAAATCCTCGTAGAGGAAACAAGAAAGGGGGAGCTTACGGCTCCCCCTTTTGGTAGACGATGAAAACAAAAGGACTCGAATTTCAGGGCAAGAACGCGCCGAAACCGTACCCCGCGACGGAGCAGCAGCTCAAGATGCGCCGTGTCGCCCAGGAATGTGGTATCGTAAAAGGCATCAACAAAGCTGAGCTCATGCGGAAGATGAAAGACTGCGTAGGGCCCAAGATGAGAAAGCAGGAGGACTAACGTGGGCATAACTCTCTATACTGCGGGAAGCTGCACTCCCTGTCAGGAGATCAAGAAGATCCTCGCAGAGAACCCGCCTGCGGGAGTCGAGATAGTCGACATCGAGACGGACGCCGGCTTCGACAGGTTCGCCGCGGAGGTACTCAAGGCCGGCGACGGAGCCGTGCCGTCTGCTTACCAGGATGGGAAGAAGTGCGCAATACTGGTGGATGAGGAATCGAAGTCCATCGCCTTCGACTGCGAGATGGAGCCTCCGGCGCCTACCCCCGACCCGCCCTCAGATCCGCCAGCGTAAGCGTCCCGTTGTTCAGCCGGCGCATGCACGAGCGCTTCACGCGCTTCACTTCCGCTTTCTCCACGCCTTCCACTGTCCTTTGCTCGTAACAGGGAAAGCATAGACCGTCCTTGACGCGGAAGGACTCCTGGCCGCACGAGGAGCACATGACGCCGGCAGCGGCATCCCAGTTGTCGTCCTCAACGCCCAATTCTCCTAGTACCTCCGCAGTAGTCGCACTTCACCCTGCTCTCCGGCTGGCTGAGGATGAAAAGAGGGGAAGACAGCCAGTACCCACCATCCGGTGCCTTTGTATCGAGGACACCTCTTGACACCTCTTGACACCATTTGACACTTTGACACCTTCACGAGAGTGGCTTCCCACAGTTTGCACAGGTGTTGTTGTCATAGGGCACGACCTGACCGCAGTGCGGGCACTTTACATCCCGTGGTGGTTTTGCTTCTCCGCCTACTTTCATAGCTTTCTCCTTCTGTGATTTCTCAAAACTGCTTAGCCTCACTTCAAAGACAGCCAGGGCGGCTATAATTACGGCAAAGCCCAGACTTAGGCCTAACAATACCCAGCCTATCCACATAGTCCTTTCATCCTCCAAACCGGGCAATAAGCAGGGCATCGGCCCGACCGATGTCTTTCTTCCTGCCCAGGGCCTGCCCGGGAAACAACTGCTGCGCTAATGTTCTCGCTGCATCCTTTGGTTTACCGAGCAGACCGGCACGTTTCTTCCACGCTGCCGGTCGGACCAGCACCATTGGGATCTCCAGGGCCCCGATGATACCTTGGACCATACCGTAGGAGCAGCCGAAGCTGAACATACTGGAAACTCCTTGACCCGGCATGGCCGACACCTGTTCGAGATAGATTGTTGGCTTCTGGTCCTGCCAAGGTTTGAGAAGCTTGCTCAGCTCAGCTGCGTTAACTTGGTGGCGGCTCTTACCCAGGGACATGATTGGCATGTCGTACACTGCCAGACATTCAAGGTTGTCACCAAGTACAGCAAGGCTCCCTGATAGACCAGGATCACAGCCTATACGAATTTTCATTTCTTCAGCGCCGCCACGGCGGCCGCGATCGCGGTGCCACCGAACAGGAAGCCAAGGCCGAGCCACCAGGCCAGGTTCATCTGGTCGGTAAATGGTATCTTAAGGAAGAACGCCACCAGGCCGGCGATGATAAGAATACCGGCGATGCCATAGGCAAAGGCCATCTTAGTAATGCGCTCCCAGAAGCTGACTGTCCCTGGCGCCGGATCCGGCTCAGCTGGAGCATTTGTCCCTGTCCTAGGTTCTGTCGTTACCATCTTTGCTTCTCCTTCCGTAAATCGCTTCGAGCCGGCAGAGGCCACAGATTCGCTTCTCAGGCTCGAGAGTTTCAAACGACTCAAACTTATGCTTGCACTTGATACAGGTATAGAACTTCTTGCCTCGGTAACCCATTATACCCTCCCAAACACAAGTAGTGGCCCCTCTTTCTCAACGTAAAACGACCAGCGTTTCCAGTGCTGCGCGATAATGACGCCTACGATATCAGCTATCACTGGCAATGGCAGCTCTGGAGAGAATGACCAGCAGTCGTCGCCTGGCTCCGGGCAATCTTCTTCGTAACGAATTCCTCTTATCGGATGACGGCATTCATAATAGCTCTCACCACAGGAACCCATCGAGTTCCCATACCGGCAGAAGGCGCAGAGTTGACTATCGATCTCGCTGCACAGCTCCCAGTAAACAATGCGTTGCTGGCTTTTCATAGACACCTCACCATGCTATATCGTCATTCGCCTGCAGGACCAGGTACTCACCCGGCAGCAGGAAGGTTGGCAACTCCGCGATGCCATCCTTCACCTCGAGCTCACCCAGGGAGCGGTGCATCTTGAGCTTGCCTTTGTCGTCCTTGACGTAGATCCACGCCTCGACGCTGCCGACGCCCCTGTGAGCCATGCTCAGCTGGATGCGGTCAGGCATTCAAAACTCTTGGCTTGTGAAATCCCTCTGGGCAGCAAGGGAATCCCGACTCATAGGATGGGTGCCCGCAATGTTCGCAGACGGGGAGTGGTTTGATTGACTCCTCGAGACAGGACCGTGCTACTTTCAAGGCTTCTACCGCCTCCTTAGCCTTCTCTATCTCTACTAGCTGCACAAGGACCATCACTGTCGTCTGCGCCTTTGTGAGACTATCTCCTAAGCCGTAGACCTGGTCCACTATGATCTTGGCCTCACTTACTAAGTCCGCGAGTTTATTCTTGTCCATGTTCTGTTGCCTTTATCGTCGCTGCGCGCCGAGCACTCTCTGGTTGATACTCGCTCCACTTTCCGTCAGCTTCCCGACCCCACTCCCTGGCATCATACAGCTTCTGCGCCGACTCAAGGCTGCCGGGAGGTTGCTTGCCCGTGCCGTACCATCCGGCTTTACAGGTGTCACAGACAAACTTCTTACTTCCGCCGAAACCCGGATCCGGTCTGACTACCCGAACGTGATGACGCTCATCCTCTCCCCTGAACGGACATACAGCCATAACTCCTCCTTCTAGTCGAACTTGCCCCAGGCAGGGCACTTATCCCTGCTCCATGTTTCGTTCCTAAAGGTACAGGCGATGCAGATGTGCTTTGGCGGGTTCAGGTGCGGCTCATAAGCGCAGTCATCCCACCCCAGGGCCTTGAGCTCCTGCTCCAGGCTGAACAGGAACTGCTGGCGCTCTTTCCACTTCACTGGCGGTACCCTTTCGAAGGCGTCGAAAAGGACATCATTGCCCTTCCTGATGCGCTCCAGGAGGTCCACTTGTTTATTCAAAAGGTCTACCTCTATCTGCGGTATTGTGCTAGCCATTTACAACCTCTCCCAATGTATCGCCCTGAAGTCCTGGGAGTCGAGCAATGTCAACGAATGCTTTGCCCTCGTGATGCCAACGTACCACACGCGTCGTTCCCCTTCCGGCGCCGTCGTCCACTCTTTATAGGTCTTGCGCGCCATCTCGGGCCGCAGCACTACCGTATCTGCTTCCATACCCTTGACGGAGTGGATAGTGCCTATCTTCACTCGCGGCTTTCCCAGCAACGCCCCCACTCCCCGCCGGCGGATTACTGTGCCATAAAAGCTCTTTTGCTGTGGGGTTAGCTTCAGCATATCCATGAAAGCGCCATTCTGCCGCATCTTGAAGATAAATCCGACCTCCAGGTAGTCCTGAATCTCCTGAAGGCTTACATCCTCGTCAGGGCTGATTTTGGCCATCTCTTTGAAACGCGCCTTTGCTCCCCTGTCCATGTTTCCCTTTGACGGGATCGCCTCCATGAACTTAGCCATTGAGCTCATTGCCACCCGATCTCCATGTCCCAGGGCGAAGCCGGTCCTGACAATCGTGCTGGCCTTCTCTGTGAGGGGGGAATGGCCCCGCAACGCGATGAAAGGGACGCCATGCTCAATCAGGAGGTCCTCGTAGTCCTTGAGCAAGTAGCGGTTGCGTGCAAGCAGGAGCGAGGTCCCTTCCGACTCTATCTGGTCAATAGGCAGCGAGAATATCCTGCTCCGCATAATCTTCCCCTCCTCATCCCTGGGCAGGTAGGGGACATCGATGCGTTCACGGTTGCGGCGGATCAGCTGCAGCGCCAGGGCATGCACTTTGGCTGGCACTCGCCAGCTCTGCGTGAGCTGCACCTCTTCGTTTACTTCCCAGTTGAGAAACAGGGCGGGGCGCGCTCCCTGAAACACATAGATGGCTTGGTCGGCATCTCCGCCCAAGTACATCAGCCGACAGTTCTCCGCCCACATCCTCACCACGGCCATCTGCAACGGAGAGTTGTCCTGGCACTCATCCACAAAGAGGACCTCCATATCTGGGATGAACTGCCTCTCTCTGGCCACACGAACCAGCATGTCAGTAAAGTCCAGTAATCCCTTTTCTTTCTTGAAAGAGACGTACCGCTCATGGAACTGCTCCACCTGGGCCAGGCACCAGCCATCCGGGTTCTCCTGCGGGTCCGTGAAATCGTGGTACGCCTGCTCGATGCTGGGCTGCAGGGTGTTATGCCACCACCCCTCAAAGAACAGGAGGTGGTCCGCCAGCGTGGCCAGCATAACCTCCTGTATCTCATGCTCCTCGAGGTCGATCTTACTCTCCTCTTTCTGCGTGACGGAGAAGGTGTAGCCGTACAGCTCCCCAAACTCCTCCAGATGCTTGTTGCTCAACACCTGGTCTTTCCCCAGGCAGAGCAGGCGGTAGCAGCACGAGTGTATAGTGCGGAACCAGGACAGGTCCTCGCCTGCCAGCCAGCTAAAGTTCTTCATGGCTCGTTCTTTAGCCTCCCGTGCCGCCGCCCTGGTGAAAGAGACGAAGCCAATCCTGCCGGGCTTTACCCCCTCCTTGAGGTGTTGTTCCAGAGTGCTAAGGAGGTAAGTCGTCTTGCCGGTGCCCGGCGGGCCATGGACTTTCAGAATGTGCGGCATGGAATTCTCCTTATATATATCATGTGCGCGAGGCTAATTATTTGTTTATTTACCCTTGTCACACGCTAGGACATCAGGGAAACATTGAGGTAACTATCTATAACATATATGCGTGTTACCATGTTACCTCTGTTACTCACTCCGCTGTTTTGATGAAATAAATTTCAGTGAAGACGTGCTCGTGATGTATAAGAGAAGAATCGCCACAAATAATCAAAACTCCAGTGTTTCCGTATCTGACGGATTATTTTCGGTGGTATTTTCAGTGTTATTTTCTGGAGTTACCTCTTCGCCAGAAAATAACACGAGGGGTATTTTCCAGAGCTTAAATGTCCTTTTTCCGACCCGCACGGTTTCAAGAGAGCCTCCATTATTTTTAATTAAGCGCCATAAATCAGCCCGCTCAATATTTAAGTGATGTCTTTTTTTGAGCTGCTCTTGAATTATTGACGCCTTAAAGAAAGAGGCTGTTTCGCGTTTTACGGGGTGTCCGGCGTCCACATCAGCCTCGCTTTCAGCTCCTGGAGTGACGCTCAACCACTCATGGATGAGGTCGATATAACGTGCCGTGTCCTGCGAGTCCGCGGGCGCCTGCTCCATCTCTATCATAGGAGTGCGCATATTGAGGTAGTCCAGCCATTCCACCTGCTTCATACCGGCAAAGGGAACTTGGTTGAACACCTGGTGGTATGCCTTGTGGAAGAAGCGCAGAGTGAACAACTGCTCATGGTCCACCTCGAAAGAGGTGGTGCCGTTGGGGTGAATGCGGTAGTAGGGAGGGTTCGACATAACCTTGACTATGCGCGCGAAGGGGGCATCTCCGCCGTCCTTTTTCTTCTTCTTGCCAGTCTCAACTCTGTCGTCCGTTTCCTTGGTGCGCTTCTTGTATACGGGGCACTCTTTGTCACAGAAGCCTGCGGCCTCAATGTCGGGGCAGCCGATGGAGTATTTGCCGGTATAGGCGTCCTGCAGATTGCGCATGAGCTGAACGTTTTCCAGTGGAGGGGTATTGCGTTCATTCCACTGTTGCAGGATTACCCGGGCCATGTCTATGTCCTGGCCCTGGCGGAACAGGATGCCGGCGATCCGGAAGGAGGCCATGTGACGCCCGCCTTCTGGAACGCCGGCCATCATCTTGGGGAAGCATTTGAATCCTTTGGCGTTGGGAGGTGCGCCGGTGGCGGTTGGTGTCTGGCTCTGTTCCTTACGGGACTTCACGAACTCGGCCACTATTTCGTCCAGCATTTCCTTACTTACGGAAGGAAGCTCGTCAATAGCTTTCAATCCATGCTCGGGCAGCTCGGCGTTGAAGTCCTCATTGATGAAGGTAGTGCGGCGGCCAGTCTTGCGGTGGATGCACCAGGGTAGTTTTATGCAGGAGCCGTACCCCATGCCGCTGGCTTGCTTGGGGAAAACCTCCACTCCGTAGTCCGGCTTGCCTATTTCGTCTTCGGCCTGGGCTACACATTCCTTGAGCAGGCGCATGGTCAGGCCTGCGGATAGCTTGTTCTTCCATAACACCCAGACGTGGTAGCCCTTATTGCCGGAGGCCTCGAGGAGAGGCATTAGCCCCACATGCCGCAACCACCTCATAAACAGAATGGTTCTTTCTTTGGCCTGTGGGCTTTTGGAGTCAATGTCGATGGCGCCATGGGCTACCATGTGCTCCTCAGTCACGGTATAGATGCCAACGGTCTGCTTTCCTGCAACGTGCTTTTCCAGGTCAGCAAGAGTCAAAGGGCGCTCGACTTTGAGATAGCTCCCATCTTCCTGCTGCAGGGTAAAGGCGCGTTCTTTACCCATGAACCAACGCCACAAAGCCTCAGCTCGTGGATCTCCCACAGTAACCCCTCCTAGAAGTCTAAGCCAGTGTCCTTTACTTGGCCGGCAGCCAGCTTGGTGTCAACCAGGGCGTCCAGGGCGGTAACGTCTTTGGAATACATGATTTCCCTGGCGTTGGGTAGGCTGTTCATGAGCTTGACGAAATCCTCTTTGGTGATTCCGGCCGCTTTGGCCTTGTCTTTCACGGCTGTGAACTCCGGGGTTACGGTAGGCTTAGCTGCCGCCTGCGGCTCGGCCGCGGGGGTAGGTACGGCTGTGCGGAACTCGTTACTATCAATGGCAGGAGGGGAGGCTTTTATCGCTGCCGCGAGTGCCGCTTTCTTGGCGTCGTCCTGCAGTGCCAGCATGAACGCCTTGAAGATGTCGACGTTGGTGCTGAAGCGCATTTCAAGGGCCTTGGGCAGTACCCGCAGCACGCCGCCAAGGTCGTAGCCCATGTCCTGGGCCTGTTGCAGGAACTGGCGCCAAAGCTCGGAGGTCGGCTGGGCAGCGCCACTCTGTTCAGCAGCAGCGGGGGTTTGTACGGCTGGCTCCGCAGGCTTTTCCTTCTTGGGCCGGCCAGGGCCCTTCTTTGCTGGTTCGGCGGGGGCAGGAGCAGGCGTAGGTATAGCCGAGGCCGTAACCTCCACAGCAGCTTCCGGTGTGCCCTTGTCCTCAGGCTCAGCTCCATACAGGTCGTCAGGGGCCTGGTCCTGCTCGGGAGCGCAGAGGAGAGCGCGGAAGGGCGAGGCAATCTGCTTCTGCGCCAGGCTTGTCAGGCTCTCTGTGATGTTGAACTGCAGGACGAGCACTTTCTTCTTGTTCTGTCCGGGAGGGGTGACCTCTTTCCATACCCGGCTCATCTCAATGGGTATACCATAGCAGCGCCCGAACATTCCCTTGAGCAGGCGCGCGTAGCTGTTCACGGCGATCATATTGTGGATGCTGGAGGTGTTGATCTGAAACACGCCGAAGCCGGCAACGTCCGGCAGCAGCACCAGTAGGTGCATCACGTTCTT